>QBXD01000039.1 GCA_003283875.1 SAR116 cluster bacterium AG-321-A13
TAATTATAAAAGATCACAAAATTTAGCTGAAAAAATATGGAGTTTAAGAGAGATTTTATTATTGGCTTTTTTTATTTCATTGGGAATGAAGTTGAATTTAACCTTTGAAATTGTTTCTGAGTCATTAATAATAATAATGTTTCTAATTATTAAATTAGTTTTGCTTTTTTTCTTATTAATTTTAGTAAATTTAAGAGCTTACTCCTCCTTTTTAATTTCAATTTCACTTTTAACATATTCTGAATTTTCTTTAATTTTGTTAGCGCACTGGCTTAAAATTGGAATAGTTGATAATAGCTTATTTGGAGTTTTAGTTTGTTCTGTCAGTTTAAGTTTTATTATTGGGTCTATTTTAAATAAATATATTCATGAGATTTATGTGATCTTGGAAAAATATCTAGTAAAGTTTGAAAGAGAAAAACATCATCCTGACGAACAACCTCACACTTGTGGTGAAGCTCAAGTAATGATTGTCGGTATGGGTCGAATTGGTAATGCAATATTTGAAAATTTATCTAAAAATAATATTAAAGTTGTTGGTTTTGACGCAAACACTGACCTTTCTCTAGATCTTTTGAAACAAGGAAAAAGAGTATCTTTTGCGGATGCCGAGGATCCAGGTTTTTGGTCTAAATTAAGGTTTGGTAAATTAACGACTATTATCCTTGCCTTGCCTGAATTTCATGCTCAAAACTGGTCGGTAAAACAGGCCAGAAAATATGGTTTTAAAGGAAGAATAATAGTACCTACAAGATCTCAGGGTAATCCAGATTTATTAAAATCGTCTGGTGCAGATGAAATTTATGATGCCTATGATGCTGCTGGTATTGGTGTAACTGAATCTTTTCTGAGACATAACGAATAAATTTTTGCTACAATTTTATTATATTTTGATTCAAGGATTAACCCATGAAAAATGAATTACCAACAGAAACTATTACTATTGATAATATTGAAAGAATATATGATTTTATCTTTGCTCCCTATGTAAAACAACTTAAATTATCTTTTTTAAAAATTGAAGAGGGAAGGGTAGTAGCTAGGTTAGAAAACTCAAAAGAATATCAATTTGTCACTGGTGCTCTCTCTGGACAGGTGATAATGTCTGTTATTGATACAACTATGTCAATTGCCATGAACACATCCTTAAAATCACAGAGAGGCACACTTTCACAAAATAATAACTTTATACGTCCTGCACTTGGAGATTATTTTATTATTGAAAGTGTGGTTCAAAGATTTGGGAGTACTATCGCAATTGGAGAAACAAAAGTATATTCTGAAAATAATAAAAATGATATTTTATGTCACGCCACCTCAACTTTTCCGCTTAAGTAACTCTAATATAATTATTAATAAGGAATGAAAATGACAACTAGTGTAGCCATTATTGGTTTGGGTATAATGGGCGCTCGTATGATGAAGCATATGAGGTTACACAAAAAATTTAGACCAGATTATTTGTGGGATCCCAGGCCAATCGCTTGTGAAAATGCGATAAAACTAGACTGTAAATCTAAAATTATGAAAAGTGCTAATGAGGCTATTGAAAAAGCAGACTTAGTTTATTTAGCATGTCCACCAACTGTAAGGGAAGTATATGCTATTAAAACTGTTGAAATGGGAAAAGCTCTTTTTTTAGAAAAACCATTTGGCATAAACATTCAAGAAAGTAGAAATTTTATTAAAAAACTTCAAAATTATGATGTTCCCATGGCTGTGAATTTTACTCAAGCATCAGGAGTTGCTTTAGCTGATATATTAAAAAGCAAAAATAATGACGAAATGGGAGAAATATTAGGTGTTGACATAATAGTTACATATTCATCTTGGCCTCGCCAGTGGCAAAAAGAAGCGGATTGGCTTAGGTTTAAAAAAGAGGGTGGTATGACAAGAGAGGTAATATCTCATTTTATATTTTTCACTGAACGTGTTTTAGGTCCTCTTAAACTAATTTGGGCTAATACTTCATATCCTAAAAATCAAGAATTATGTGAAACTTCTGTTTTTGCAAAATTAGAAAATGAAAATGGTTTGCACGTTAATATTTTTGCAAGTGTCGGTGGCATGCAACCAGACCGACAGGAACTTACAATCAAAGGTTCTAAAAATAGTAGAAAAGTATCTGAGTTCTACAAAGAATCAGTATCTAGTGGTAATAAATTTATTTCTCTTAGAGAAGATCCTAAAGATCCAAGGGCAGTAAGCTTAAAAGCGCAACTTGACAACTTAGTTCTTAAAATTAACAATAAACCTAACAGTTTAGCAACGATTTATGAGGCTTTTAGAGTGCAGATACTTGTAGAAGGAATATTATCAAAAACATAATAGAATTTTTAATTAGGCAAACTTTTTATCCATTTCACCATTTTTTTTCGGGCAATGTCTGTTTGTCGAGGTGATAAAATATCACCTGCAATTACATGAGAATATTTATCATCAAACTCTGACATTTTTACATTTATGGTTTTCGTTTCACCTCCCCAATTTTCAATAAATTCAACAGTTTTTTTTGGTTCAACAACTTTGTCATCCATTGAAAAATAAAATAAAGCAGGGTTATTTACATTACTAAAGTCTTTATTATTAATTTTTTTGACTAATCTAGCCATAGGTATAAGAGCCTTTGTCGGATATGATAATGTCCAAAATTTTTTGTCTAATTCGTTTCTAGGTTTTATAGTTCTTGTTTTTCCTATAAATAAATGCAACCAATATTCAGAATAAGGCCATGAAATCAAATTGGCTAATTTATGATTTATACCAAAATTAGGTGAAATAAATATATATCCTAATATTGTTTTTGAAAGATTTTCATTTAATGCTGAAATAGCACTCAATGTGCCACCAGTTGAAGTAGAAATTAAAATTACTTTTTGACCAATTCTACTTCCAATTTCAATAGCTTCATGTAGGTCATTAACCCAGTTAGATATAGATGACAAACCCATTGCATCAGAACTTCTTCCGTGGCCTGTTAATCTTGTATAAAATATATTTGCTCTTATATCTTTTCCGATTAAATCAGGGAGGGGACGTACTTCTTCTAATGAAGCAGAGAAACCATGTATATATACAATTGAAATTTTAGTTTTAGTATTTTTCTTTCTAGACCATATTATTTTTTTTTGAACATTTTTTTTTAGATCAGAAAATTGACTTTCTTTGTTTTTTAAATATTGGTCTAAGTCATTTCCAATCAAATTGATATTAAAACTACTTTTAAAATTTATATTATTTTTATGCATAGTGAAAATAAGTGTTATAAAAAAAACTAAAGCGACTAAGAAAAATATAAATTTGTTTTTGATGACTGAAACACCTTTCAAAATTATAGAATATTTTAATTATAAAAATTTAACAAAACACTTCTATATTAAAAAAAACTATTGTTTATTTAATTAAAAATATGATTAAAAATAATTTAATATTATTTAGGTTAATTTAAATGAACACTTTAACAAAACTCTTTTTTGAAAATTCATTGTTGTATCAAAATAAAACATTATTTGGTTTCAAAAAAGATGGTGAATGGAGCCATATTTCTTGGAACGAAGCTAGTAATCTTGTTCAATACTTAAGTGTTGGTTTACATGAAATAGGTGTTAGAAAAAATGATAAGATATCAATTATAGCTGAAAATTCCTATAAATGGTGTGTGGTTGATTTAGCTATAATATCTTTAGGTGCCATTACTGTTCCTGGTTATACCACAAGCAACGAAGATGAGATATTTTATCTCTTATCTCACTCTGAAGCCTCTGTTGTTTTTTTGAACTCAAAATTATTATCAACTATAGAAAATATTTTGCCAAAATTAGATAAAATAAAACATATAGTATGCATTGATGAAGTTAAGAGTACAAAATTAAATAAAACTATTAATAGCTTCGATAATCTCATTGGTAAGGGGTCTAAAAGTTTAAGTAAATCGATCTTCAAAGAAGACATTCTTCACAAAGTCAAAGAAGATGATGTGGTTTCTATTATATATACCTCTGGCACTAGCAGTAAACCTAAAGGTGTAATGCTTACTCACAAGTCTATTATATCAAATATCTTAGGTGCAAATGAATTAGTTCAAGAATTAGAAGTTAAAGACCATAAGTTTTTATCTATAATTCCACTTTCACATGCATATGAACACACTGCTGGTTTTTTCCTTCCTATTTTGATTGGAGCAGAAATTTTTTTCAACGAAAACCGTGATCAAATTGTTAATGATTTACTGAGTGTCAAACCCTCTTTAATGACTGCTGTACCTCGGCTCTATGAGGTATTGCATAAAAAAATAAATAATCAGTTATCTAATCAAAGTAAGATCACTCAAAAACTGTTTTCTAAAACAATTGAATTGGGAACAAAAAAATTTGAAAAACATGAATTACTTTTTATAGAAAAACTTCAAGATTTCGCTTTAGACAAATTAGTAAGAAAAAAAATTCAAAAAAAATTTGGTGGTAATTTAAAAGCTTTTATTTCAGGTGGAGCTGCCTTAAATGAACAGGTTGGTTTGTTTTTTCAATCTCTTGGTATTAATATTTTGCAAGGCTATGGACAAACCGAATGTTCACCACTTATATCATGTAATCCAATTCATAACATTAAAATCAACTCTGTTGGTCCAGTTATAAAAGGTATTGATATTAAATTATCTAAACAGAATGAGATACTTGTTAAAGGTAATTCTCTTATGAAAGGATATTGGAAGGATAAAAAAAACACTAATAATACAATAATAGACGGTTGGCTACATACTGGAGATTTGGGATCGATAGATGAAGATGGATACCTATATATATCTGGCCGAATAAATGAGATGATTGTAAACTCAGGTGGAGAAAACATTGCACCTGTTCCAATCGAAAATCTCTTAATGTCTTACGATGAGATTGAACAAGCTCTTGTTTGTGGGCACAATAGACCCTTTCTAATATCTGTACTTATCCCAAATGAAACATTGTTAAGGGCAAATAGAAGCAAAGTTAATAAAATGAAAACAGATTTCCAAAAAATTATTAACAATGTAAATAAACAGTTATCGCAAAACAAAAAAATTAGAAAATTTATTTTGTCAGACAAACTATTTAGTATAGAGAATAGTCAATTAACACCAACTCTTAAAATGAAAAGGCGTGTGATTGAAGCTTTTTATAAAGATGAAATAGAGAACTTATATAAAAAATCCTATTTTTAAGGTCTGATATGGTTTTAAGGTATTGAAATTTAATTTTTTTAATTCACAGGTGACTGATAATCCTGTTTCCTCCCTTACTATGTTAATCATAGGTGTTATAATCTTATCTTTACAAGATAGTTTAATTAAATACATGGCTAGTGAAACAAGTTTTTGGCAACTTCAATTTATACGTTCAATCGGAAATATTATTTTGTTATTTGGTATTGCTAGGATAACTAACGGGATTGACATTCTATTTCCACTTAAATGGAAACCAGTATATTTGAGAGCATTGACAATGACTACCTGCATGTTTTGTTTTTTTGCCGCGTCACCAAAATTAAGTTTTGCTCAAATGGCAGCAGGTCTTTATACATTTCCAATTTTTGTATCTTTATTAGCAATTATATTTCTTAAGGAAAGAATAGGTTTATGGAGATTTTTTGCCCTAATATTAGGAAGTTTTGGAGCTTTACTTATTTTAGAACCATGGTCTGAAAATTTTAAATTTTTACAAATTTTACCTGTCATGGCAGGCTTTTTCTTTGCTTGCAATATTATTTTAATAAGGAAATACTGCAGGCAAGAGTCTGTTATGTCTCTTACTTTAGCAGTAGGGGTAATGTTTTTTATTTCAGCATCGCTAGGAATATTGTTATTTGAATTAATATTTCAAAATAATTTTTTTAGGGGGGATAGTCCATTTGTTTTTATAGGTTGGCCATCTTTAACTCTAATTGTTTTTATATTTTGCTTTTCGTGTTCAATTCTTAATATTTCAGGTAATATTCTATTGGCAAAAGCATACCAGACAGCAGAAAGCAGCTGGTTGGCACCAATGGATTATTCTTATTTAGTATTTGCAGCTATTTGGGGAAAGATATTTTTTGGAGTGTGGCCAACTCTTTTGAATTTAATTGGTATGTTCTTTATAGCTTTTTCTGGTATTTTGATAGCCTTTCGTGAGCAAAGAAAGTTGAAGTCTAGTTAGGAAAAGACAAACTTAGGTTATTATTAAAAAGTATATCTGAGATATTTATTGGCCTAGTTAAAAATAATCCCTCTAAAGATGTTACTCTACTCAAAGCCACGTAGGTTTGACCAGGTGCAAAAGAACCTCTATCTAAATCAATTATAACTTTTTCAAAAGTTTGTCCTTGGCTTTTATGAATTGTTACTGCCCACGCTAATTTGATTGGGTATTGGGTAAAAGTTGCCACAACTTCGTGTAAAACTTGACCGTCTTTTATCAAATAATCAAATTTCTCCCAAGTATCTTGTGTTATTTTATGAACCTTATTCTTTATTTTCAAATGAATACTATTTGGCGTTAAATTAGTAACGATCCCGATAGAACCGTTGACCCATCTCTTAGGAGATTTAATATCATTTTTAATTAACATTACTTGAGCACCAACTTTTAATTCAAGAATTTCGTCAGCGGGTTTTTCTTTAAAGTCACCTGTCTCTGACGATTGATATGAAAATGTTTCATTACTTATACTTTTAAGATTTGCACTATTAATAGCGTCAACCTTACGATTAGTGGGAGATAATATTATAGACTCATATAAATCATTAGATCCTTGATTAATTACTTTGTTATTTAAGGGTATGAGATCTGTGTCAGTTATATTTCCAGATCTAATCTTATTAAGTATGTCAATAAACTCAGTATCTTTTTGTCTATATATTTTTGTGAGTTCATATGCCCTTATATTGCTATTTTCATAACAATTAGCATGAAAAAAAAAATGTCCATTAGGATAAAAATTATCAAAGATATCTTTTTCATTTTCTCGTATCACTGGTGGAAGTTGATGAATGTCACCTAAAAGTATAATTTGAACTCCACCAAAAACTTCATCATTATTTCTATTAAGTCTAAGTGACTGGTCTATCGCGTCAAGAACGTCACATCTAATCATAGAACATTCATCAATCAAAATAGTATCAACGTTTTTAATTAAATTGCCTCTTAATCTTTTAATTTTTTCATTGATTAATATTCTGGGCGGGAATAAGAAAAAGGAATGTATGGTTTTACCTTTGGCTTTAATCGCAGATATTCCTGTTGAAGCAAGTATAACAAAATTTTTTTTGGAATTGATACGAAAGTATTCTAATAATGTTGTTTTACCAGTCCCAGCTTTACCAGTAATAAAAATATTTTGATTAGAATATTCCATCTTGTTAAAAATATCTTCAAATTCAAAATCAAGTTCAATTATATTAGATAAATCACTGTTTTTATTTATTTTATTTTCCATACTAAAGCTTACTATTTTTAAAAATTGACATTAATTGATTGACCATTTTATCTGGTTCTAGGGGTTCATCTAAAGTTATAGCTTTTTCAGGCTCTTCTAAAATTGAAAATTGGCTTTCAACCAAGCTGTTTGGCATAAAATGATTTTGCCTACTACTTATCCTTTTTCGAGCTGTTTCTTTTTTAACCTTTAGATAAACTAAATAACAATTCTTAACATTAAGTATTGACCTATATTTTTCTTTGAGGGCGGAGCAAGTGACAACAAGATTTTCTTTTTTTTCCCTTTTAATAATTTCTTCTCTAATTTTAATAAGCCAATCATGTCTATCCACGTCATTTAACGGGATGCCCGAACTCATTTTTTTTATATTATTTTTACTGTGATAGTCATCTCCTTCGATTAGAAAAGCATTTATTTTTTGACAAAGTTTTTCTGCTATTGTTGTTTTTCCTGAACCAGCAACACCCATAATCAAAAAAGTTACAAATTTTTTATTCATAATTTAGTCCAATAAGGTTTTATCTTATTGTCATCATTTTTATTCTTTATAGGATGAAGTCCAAAAAAACTTCTTTGTAATTGGATAGTTTCTCCAATTTTATGATTTGAAAAAATTAAATCGTAATATGCGAGATTTGAAGATAAGACAGGGCAAGGGAGGCCAGATCTTATTCCGTTTGTATTAAATTCCCTTATTAATTTGAATTTTTTTGAACATTTTTCTTCAATTAAACTATGTAGAAATTCAAAATTTAAGTTTTTGTGATTTTTATATTTTTGAGATATAAAATTAATGTAATCGCCCTGTAAAATACATCCTGCACTCCATGCCTGAAAAATATCCTCTATGTTATAATCAAAAAAATCCCAAACATTAGATTTTTTTATAAGATTAAGACCTTGATATAGGGAGCAGGCAAAATTAAAAAAGATAATTTCTTCGAGGGCTATTTCAACATAGTCAATTTTTTCAGAAAGTATTTGGTCATTATTATTAACTTTTGATTTTTGCTTAAAATTATTTGAAAGAGATCTTGTAGAAACAGCTTCATAAATTGATGGAATACTTACTCCAAGTTCTAAAGCTGCCTTTATGGCCCAAATTCCTGTACCATTTTGCTCTATTATGTTATCTACTTCGTCTATGAAATATTGGCTATTATTATTTTGAGCACTTATAATTTCCGAGGTAATTTTTAAAAGAAAAGAAGAGGACTGAGTTTTTAATATTTCTTCGAATTTTTTAGTTCGTAAATCATTATCCATATTATAAGCGTATTCTAAAATATTACTTATTTCTGCTAATCCTTGCATAAGTGCATATTCAATCCCGTTATGAATTAATTTTACAAAGTGACCGGATCCCGCGCTTCCAAAATAACAGCAGGCACTTTTGTTATCAATTTTAGCGCTTATATCTTCAAATATACACCTTACATTTTCCCATGCGATTTTTGAGCCTCCAACCATTATAGCAGGACCGTCCTTAGCTCCTCTAGGCCCGCCTGAAATACCAATTCCTAAAAAACTAATATCATGATCCTTTAAAAGTTTTTCTCTTTCAATCGAATGTAAATATAATGAGTTTCCTAGATCTGCAATTATATCTTTTGGGTTTAAATAATTTATTAAATCACTTATACACTCATCAATTTTATTTGCTGGAAGGCTTAGCAATATTATTCTTGGTGTGGGGGTCGTATCAATTAGCTCTTTAGTAGAATTTAATAAACATAAATTTTTGATATTGTCATTATTTATGCTTTCAACAATTAATTTATTTTTTTCA
>QBXD01000040.1 GCA_003283875.1 SAR116 cluster bacterium AG-321-A13
ATTCTCAACATTTTGTGATGGTACAAAAAAGTTGACTGTGTCTTTGTAAAGATTACAATCCTGGATTTGTTTGGTTTAAATAGATCCTAAATTTTGGTAAAAAAGGAGAAATCAGTGGCAAGAATTGCAGGAGTAAATGTACCAACTAACAAGCGGGTTCATATTGCACTTACTTACGTTCATGGGATAGGATTAACGGGTTCAAAAAATATTTGTAAAAAAGTGGGAATTACTGAAGATAAAAGAATTAATAATTTATCTGAAGATGAACTTATCAAAATTCGAGATATAATTGACTCTGATTACCTTGTTGAAGGTGATTTAAGAAGGAAAACCTCCATGGATATAAAAAGGTATTTAGATTTAGGTTGTTTAAGGGGTTTAAGGCATAGAAAAAATTTGCCAGTTAGAGGTCAAAGAACTCATACAAATGCCAGAACTAGAAAAGGTCCTGCTAAGGCAATTGCAGGTAAAAAGAAGTAATCCTTATAAGGAGAATTAAATATTATGGTTAAACAACCTATTCAAACAAGAATACGACGTAAAGAAAAAAAGAATGTTACAAATGCTGTAGCTCACGTTAATTCGTCATTTAATAATACAGTCGTTACAATAACGGACATTCAAGGAAATGCCATTTCATGGTCTTCATCAGGAAGTATGGGTTTTAAAGGATCTAGAAAATCCACTCCTTATGCCGCTCAACTAGCTGCAGAAGATGCTGGTAAAAAAGCTTCAGAACACGGTGTAAAAACAGTTGATATTCAAGTACAAGGTCCTGGCTCTGGAAGAGAATCTGCTTTAAGAGCTCTCCAAACCATTGGATTTCAAGTTAACTCGATAAGAGATGTTACACCTATACCACATAACGGTTGTAGACCAAAAAAAAGAAGAAGAGTTTAGACAATTTATTTAAAACAATTACAAAAACTAAGTTTTTTATTTATAGAGAGTAATCATGATCGAAAAGAATTGGAAAGAAATAATAAAGCCTTCTAAGCTAGAAGTCAGAGATGAGAAAAATCCTGAATACACTTCAAGTATAATAGCAGAACCTCTTGAGAGAGGTTACGGAGTGACCATTGGAAATGCCCTTAGACGAATATTATTATCATCTCTCCAAGGATCAGCTATTACTTCAATACAAGTTCAAGGTGTACTTCATGAGTTTTCATCAATACCAGGTGTGAGAGAAGATCTTACTGACATAATATTGAATGTAAAAGGTATAAAGGTTAGAATGGATTTTGATGGAATAAAAAAAATTCAATTAAATGTAGATGGACCTTCGACAGTTACTGCAGGTATGATAGAGTGTCCACCCGAAGTTGAAATAATGAATAAAGATCATGAAATATGTACTTTAGATCAAGGAGCTAAACTTAATGTAGAGTTTTCCGTAGAAAATGGAAAAGGATATGTGTCCTCCGCTATTAATAGAAAAGAAGATATTCCAATCGGTGTCATCCCAATTGATGCAATTTTTAGCCCTGTTGTACAAGTTTCATATGACGTTGATAATGCACGTGTTGGTCAACAAACAGATTATGATAAACTATCTTTAATGGTTACAACTGATGGATCAGTTTCACCAGAAGACGCGGTTGCATTTTCTGCTAGAATTATGCAAGATCAGTTAAATAACTTCATTAACTTTGAAGAACCAGAAGAAGAAGAGGTTCCAGAAGTTCTTGAAGATTTACCTTTCAATAAGAATCTTCTGCGTAAAGTTGATGAATTAGAACTTTCAGTTAGATCTGCAAATTGTTTAAAAAATGACAATATAGTATATATAGGTGATTTAGTTCAAAGATCAGAACCTGAAATGTTACGAACTCCTAATTTTGGTAGAAAAAGTTTAAATGAAATAAGAGAAGTCTTAAAAGTGATGGGTTTGGAACTTGGAATGGATGTAGAGAATTGGCCACCCGAGAATATTGAAGATTTAGTTAAAAGAATCGAAGAACCGTTTTAGCTTTTAAAAACTTCCTTAGGAGACACAGATGAAACATAAAATTAAAGGTAAAAAATTAAATAGAACTTCTTCTCATAGGAAAGCTTTATTTAAAAACATGGCCCAAGCTATTATTAAGCACGAGCAGATAATAACTACTTTGCCCAAAGCTAAAACAATGAAACCTATTGTAGAGAAACTTATTACTTTAGCCAAAAAAGGAAGTTTACATGCTAAAAGACAAGCATATTCAAAGTTGCGAGATGATAAGACGGTAACAAAACTTTTTGGAACCCTTGCTACACGATATGCTGATAGAGCTGGTGGATATACACGTGTTTTGAAGGCTGGTTATAGGTATGGAGATGCTGCTGCAATGGCTGTCATAGAATTAGTAGACCGTGACGAAGATGCAAGAGGTTTAGACAGTGGGCCAGTTCAAAACATAACTGAGAGTTCAGACGAACCTAAAGAAGCTATCGCTAGTTAGTGACGAAATTAAATTAGAATGTAAACCGTTCTTATCTTAGGAACGGTTTTTTTTTGAGAAAACTATGCATTTTGAAAATTATATCGGAATAGATTGGTCAGGAGACAAAAATAATTTTCAAAAAGGTATAAGTGTTTCCTTATGTAAAAATGGAGTTGATGCCCCAATAATTATTAAACCGCCTGAAAAGTATTGGTCACGTTATAACCTAATAAATTGGCTAAATAAAATATTAGCAAAAGAAAAATCACTGGTAGGATTTGATTTTGCGTTTTCTTATCCATTTTATGATTTTTTTTCATATTTTCCTGGCATCAAAGACAGCCCAACAAATGTCAAAAGTTTATGGTCAATGATTGATATTATAAACCAAAAAAATGACAATTTATATGGTGGTGAGATATGGAACCAAAAACCATATTGTTACTTTTATAACGCTCCAAAATTAAAAGGTAAATTTTATATTACTAGAAGAAGGATAACAGAAATTGATGCTAAAAACAAAATATATTCACCTAGTCCTACTTTTAACTGTGTAGGTCCAGGTGCAGTAGGGACAGGCTCTTTGGCAGGAATGAGAACACTTAATTTATTTAATAATCAAGTAAATATATGGCCTTTTGATAATTATAAAATATCAAATAAAAGTGTTTTTGTAGAGATTTTCCCTACTTATTATTTTAGAATTTCTTCAATTAAACCTGAAAAAAATGTTGGTTACACACTAAAAAATATTAATAAAAGTTTAAGTTATTTTAATTCAAAACCGCTTGATAAAAATCAAGTAATTGGTGGCCCAGACCAAGATGATGCAGATGTAATTATTTCTTGTGCAGCTTTAAGATATTTTTCTTCTCAAAAACATATATGGAATGTTTCAAATATGTCTAAAAAAGAAGGCTGGATATTTGGTGTTTAAACAAAATTATGATTAAGAATGGAATGCTTTAAAATGAGAAATATTAAGATACCAAAATCAGAAAATGGATCTAGGTTTGATAGATGCTTAAGAAGATTGTTAGGATATATAAACCAATCAGTATTAGAAAAATATTTAAGATTAGGATTGATTTTATTAGATAACAAAAAAATAAAGTCATCGGTTAAAGTGAAGTCAGACCAAATAATATTTTATTCTGATGAAATAAACTTTGAGAAAAAAAATACCAAAGAAAATTGGGACCAAGATACAACAAAGTATTATACAAATCTTTATAACAAAATTTTAATCAAAGAAACAAAGGAATACATAGCTATAAATAAACCCTCTGGTCTTGCTGTACAGGGTGGTACTTCACAAAAATATCATATAGATGGTATGTTAAAATATTTGTTCAAAGACTCTAACTCTACTAAACTTGTTCATAGAATTGATAAAGACACCTCAGGATTATTACTAGTAGCAAAAGATCAACAAACGGCTATAACATTTTCAAATTATTTCAAGCAAAGAAAAATCATTAAAACATATTTAGCTATTGTGTCACCTTCTCCAAAAACTGAAATGGGAGTTATTGACTTACCTATTTATAAAGCGGGTGTTAAAGACCAAAAAAAAATGATTGTTGATCATGATAAAGGAAAAAAAGCAATTACCGAATATAAAGTTTTAGACAAAGTTAGTTCACGAATTGCTCTTATAGCTCTTTATCCAAAGACAGGTCGAACTCACCAGTTAAGAGTGCATTTAGAGCATACAAATACTCCAATTGTTGGCGATAAAAAGTATACTGGTTTATTAAAAGTCTATCCTTCAGATCATAGATTATTAGAACATGAAAGTATTTCGCAAATTAAATGGAGTCACGACGGCATAAAGAATTTACAATTACATGCTTATTCAATTAGAATGCCTGCAAATGATTTAATAGAAGCTGAAGTTTCTGAAGATTTTAAAAAAAATTTAAAATTTCTTGGTTTACAATTACCAAAAAACATCGATAAAATATTCATGTAATTATTGGAGATTTTTTTGCCTGAAAATGTAAAATTAGCGTTGTTTGATTATGATGGAACAATAGTAGACTCAGCAATTATGATAGTCGAAGGTGCCATTGCAGCGTTTAGAATGTGTGGTTTACCAGACCCTGATCCAAAAAAAGTAAGAGAAAATATAGGGAAACCACTTGCTATTGCATTAGATGAATATATGCCACCTGGATATAAGGTAACACCAGATCAAATATCTGAAGCATATAGATCATGGTACGCAGAACAAGGAAGATTAGGGTTGCAAAATGAACCGCTTTACCCTGGGGTCATTGATTTAATAACAGAGATGAAAACTAATGGGTGGTTAATTGGGATAGCCACAAATAAATCACGTGTGGGCTTAACTAATGGTCTAGCAAAACACCATTTATCAGAATTTTTTGATATTACTTTAAGTACAGATGAGAATATTCCAAAGCCTAATCCTGCTATGGCTATAAAGGCAATGAAAGATTTGGGAGTGCAAAATAAATTTTGTGTAATAATTGGTGATACAATAAATGATATTGGATTAGGTGTAAATGCAGGTATAACAAGTATAGGTGTAACTTGGGGGTATAATAGTAGAGAGTTATTAACAACTGCAGGAGCAACGCATTTGGTCAATAATGCAAATGATTTAGGTAAATTAATGAAGACTATTTTTGCTTAAAATGAGAAAGTTTTGGAAAACGGTTAAAATAAAAAAAAAATCTAGCAATTCATATGAAATTTTATTAGATGAAAATGTTCTTAAAACTCCTATGAAAAAAAAATTAACAATCCAAAATTCTAAAATAGCGGAAGAAATATATAAGGAATGGAACCAAGATAAAAATATTATAGACACTGATGCTATGATTTTTTATGGAATTATATCTACATCTATTGATAAAATTAGTAATAATAGAACATTATATGTTAATGAGATTTTAAATTTTATTGATACAGACCTAATTTGTTATAGAGCAGAAGAACCTGATGATTTAGTCCAATGGCAAAGTAAAAATTGGGATCCAATTTTGCTGAAAGTTGAAAAATATATTAATAATAAAATAGATGTTTTTAAAGGTATAATGCCTTTAAAACAAAACACAGGAATTAAGTTTAAAATCACTAAATTTTTAACAAAATTTTCTGATTTAGAAATTATAGCTTTGCATAAAATTACAAACATAACTGGATCTATATTTTTATCATTATGCATATTTAATAATGATATAATTAGAGAAAAAGTCTTTGAACTATCACATCTAGATGAATTATGGCAGGCTGAAAACTGGGGTTATGAAGAAGAAGCTTCTAAAAACAGAGAGAAGATTAATATTCAATTAAATAGAACAATGTATTTTTTAGACTGTCTTAGGTCGTAATGTCCATTAATGATAAATATTACTTATAATGAATTCTAAAATGAGTGTTGATAATTACTTCAAATATTTAAATCCACAAAATAGGGTTTTGTTAGAAGAATATAAAAAATCTACACAAAGTCAAATGTGGGCAACTACTATAATTTTGTCACTCACAATTATAGATAATATTTTATCAGATGAAAATAATTTAGATTATATTGACGGATTAGATATAAATCATTTTAAAAACTCTAAAGAATTTCATTGGCTAAGATTAAGAAGAAATCAGATACTACATTATGAAGGGCCAAAAGAAGGATTTTTTGAAAGTAAAGATAGTGCCAATATCTTGAAAATAGATAGTTTAAGAGCTGATAAAATATTGAAGAAATGTTTTACCAACTTTTTTAAATAACATTAATTACTTTATAAAAAATGAACCATTTTTACCAAAAACTTTTTCAAAATATTTTTTTAAACTATTATCCAATTCGTCAAATGAAACATTCTTATTTAATCTATGTAGGCTAGTTATCCCACTATCTTTAATTCCACATGGTACAATGTTTTTAAATTCCTCTAGATTAGGATTTAGATTTATAGATATGCCATGATAAGTAATCCAACTAGAAATTCGAATGCCTAAAGCAGCAATTTTATCAAATCTGTTGTTTGTATTTACCCAGATACCTGGTTGATTTTTTATTCTTACTCCATAGATATTGAAATCACTTAATGATAAGATAACTAATTCTTCAAGAGCATGTACATATGCTTTTACGTCTTGTAGTCTATTTTTAAGATTAAGCATCAAGTATACTACTCTCTGACCTGGACCGTGCCATGTCCATTGTCCTCCTCTTCCAGTACGACGAATTTCTACTTTATTATTTATAAGATCGCTATCTTTTGCAGATGTTCCAGCTGTGTAAATAGACTCATGTTCTAAAAGCCAAACTAATTCTTTCTCAGAGTTTCTTTTCATATTTAAAACTCTTTTTTCCATTACTGAGATGGCAAAATCATAGTCTATCAACTTATTCGATATTTTCCATTCAACAGTCTGTGTCAATTTAATAACCCTAATCTTATTATTTGCTAATATATTATTTAACTTGCATTATACAAATTCTTTTGTTATCGCAAACATGACTTTTTATTTGCGGCTGTGGCGGAACTGGTAGACGCGCAGCGTTGAGGTCGCTGTGGGGTAAAACCCGTGGAAGTTCGAGTCTTCTCAGCCGCACCATATCAAGTGATTCAGTCACCCTAAGTAGTTGATGTGTAAGCATATTTAGTAATATGTGCTTGGGGGGGTAGACCAAATGGTAGACCATTTAAATGTTTCCTACTTATATAAAAAGCGTGGTGTGTTTTATTTCACCAAGCGTGTTCCATGTGATGTAAAATCTTACTATAGAAGTGACCGTATAGTTATTTGCCTTAAAACCAAATCAAATGTGTCGGCTATTCGTGCTAGTAAATCACTCTATCAAAAGCTAGATGATTACTGGACCTCTATCAGATTAACTAAGATGCAAGTTCCTGCTCAACACTTACTTGTTAGCAAACCACCTGTGAATAGCAATTCAAATGCTCCTTTATTGTCTGAGGCTCTGTCTACTTATCTTAAACTTAAAGGTGAAGGCAAAGATAAGACATTTATTCGTGGAGCTAATAGAAATATAAAATATGTAATAGAACTATTGGGTAATTTACCTATTGATGATTATAGCAGTAAAGATGCATCAAAGTTCCGTGACCACTTATTAGATAGAGGTTTATTAGTATCATCTGTCAAAAGAATATTCTCATCTATCCGTTCAATTATAAACTTATCAATAACTGAAGAAGGTATTAGTTGCATAAATGCTTTCAGTAAAACTTATATGCCTGATAAAGAAAACTTAGATATAAGAAAGCCAATTCCAACTAAAGATATAAAACATATCCAATCTTTATGTAGGGAATATAATGATGATTTAAGATGGTTAGTAGCATTATTAAGTGACACTGGAATGAGATTAGGTGAGGGGGTTGGTCTACTTAAATCAGATATAAATCTTGATTGTAAGATACCTCATATCAATTTAGTTGCTCATCCTTGGAGACGTTTAAAGACAAAAGGAAGTCAGAGATGTATACCCCTCGTAGGAGCATCACTCTGGGCTTGTGAGAGAATCTTAGAGCATAACAATGATAGTATATATGCCTTTCCTAGATATACTTCTGTGAGTATATGCAATGCAAATAGTGCTAGTGCTGCCCTAAACAAATGGATGAAAGAGAAACTGTCAGAAAGTTATGTAATTCATGGTTTTAGACATAGTTTTAGAGACAGATTGAGAGCAGTAGAATGTCCATCAGATATCATAGACCAATTAGGTGGATGGAGATTAAAGAGTGTAGGGCAGGGATATGGTATAGGTTATGATATTAATATATCATTAAGATGGATTAAACTTATTATATAAAGAAGATGATAGATACTTTTGCAAAAAAACTGCTTACTAATAATTTATTAATTATTCCAATAATAGTTTTGATAATTGCTCTTTATCCTTTTAATACCCAATTTTATATGCTTGTGAAAATAACAGTATTTATTTTTGGAATTGCAGCTTTTATAGGGTTGCCTGATAATATGAAAAAGGAAAAATATACTTTTTTACTATCAGCTCTTATTTATAATCCAATATTCCCTTTATATTTTGGAACTAGGCTTATCTGGATTCCTATAAATCTATTAGTGTTGTATTTTTTTTGGAAATTAAGAAAAAGTATGAAATGATTAATATGTTAAATTTCTAGAGGAATTTCAAATCCATGTTATGGCCTTTATTATCCATGATATTTGCAGGATTAATTATTTTTGTAGCATTTTCATCCCCAATAATTTTGCAAACTGGAGGAATAGGTGGATTAATTCTTGTAATTTTGGTTCTAATTATTTTAGGTATAATTATAAAAAAATTCATTATTAATAAGTATGACCCTGCAATGAAAGATTTTGCAGATAATAATGATAAACCTAAAAAAAATGAGCCAAGTCTATTTAAAAAAATCATGGTAGACGAAAAAAGGACTGAAGAAATAAAACAAAACTTGTCAGATGTTGTGAAGGAGTCTTCAACAAACATTTTAGATAATAAGAATGTCAAAGAAGTTACAAATTTCTTTAAATATTTTGGAAATCCTAATGAGGTAGCAGATAAAAAAGAAAACAAGGTTTGTCCGTTCTGTGCAGAAACTATTAAATTTGAAGCAAAAAAATGTAGGTATTGTGGAGAATGGTTAATTAAAAAAGATTAATCTACCATTTGGTCTACCCCCCCAAGCACATATTACTAAATATGCTTACACAT
>QBXD01000041.1 GCA_003283875.1 SAR116 cluster bacterium AG-321-A13
TATAAATTTACTAAGACATTTAATAGAAATTAGATCTATAGTTGGAATTTTAAAAAATGTTGATGCAGAGAACTTACATAAAAAAACAATTAAAATGGGCGAATTCTGCAGAGGCTTTCAGATGCCAAATGATTGTTTTGCATGGTTCCACGGAGGATCATTAGTTCCTAAAGATATTATAAAACAAACTTTAAACAGGATTGGTTACAAAAATAGAATTTTTCAACTTGCTGAAGACACTGGTTTTTGTAGATTATCCAATATGGATACAGTTGTGTTTGTAGATGTTGGTTTAAAACCAATAGTAAGTACGAATACAAAAGCAAGTTTATTTGCGTTTGAATTTTTTTATAAAAAAGAAAAAATTATTTCTAATCTGGGAGAATTAACTAAATCTAGTATTAAGAGTGCCAAAAGTTCATTAGCGTCATCTGCTGCTCACTCTACTTTAAATATTGATGATAGAAATAATGTAGATCTAACAGGAAAAAGAAAAACTGAGATATTAGAAGTCAAATACGGAAAGACAAAGAATGGAAACTTATTAGATTTAACACATTCTGGTTATAAGACTATTTTTGGGATAAATCACAAAAGACAAATTTATCTATCTAATAAAAAAAATGAAATAAGGGGTAAAGACGTAATAATAAATCTTGGAAATATGGGTTCAATACCCAAAATGGCAAGTATTCACTTTCATTTAAATCCAAGCATTGAACTTATAAAAACTAGAAGTGGTTCAATTTTATTAAACCACTTAAAGGGCTTTGTTTGGAAAATGACCTCTGACAATCAAGATATAGTTATCCGGGATTCAGTTATGTTTACCCCAAAAGGTCCTACTCCTTGTAAAGAAATAATGATAATTATGAAGCTTGAAAAAATAAGGGCTTATAAGATGATCTCTTGCAATTGGGCATTTCAATTACAAAAGTAGACTGAGTTTAAATTAATAAGAAATATTTTAATTATAATATAATCAAATTAAAGATCGGTTAAATAAAATGGACAATGTTGACAGCAATGAATTATTTACAGACAAAGTTAAAATTAAAAGGGCTTTGATTTCAGTAACCGACAAAACTAATATTGAAAAATTAGCTAAAGTTCTTGAGGAATATAATGTAGAAATTTTATCTACTGGAGGTACTGCTAAATTTTTAAAAGAAAATGCAATACAAGTTAAGGATGTTTCAGATGAAACAAATTTCCCCGAAATCTTAAATGGAAGAGTAAAAACGCTGCATCCTAAAATACATGGAGGGATACTTAGCAGAAGAAATAATTCCGTTCATATAGACCAATTGCAAAAACATCAGATTAAAGAAATTGATCTCCTAATCATTAATTTATATAAATTTCAGGAAACTGTAAAAAACAATAAGTATAAGACTGAAGTTATTGAAAATATTGATATTGGTGGACCTGCAATGATAAGGGCCGCAGCTAAGAACCATGAGTTTGTTACTATTTTAACTGATCCTGAGGATTACTCTAAGCTTATAAATGAACTTAAAGATGAATGTGAAACCTCATATGCTTTTAGAAAACATCTTGCTGGAAAAGCTTTTAAATTAACTAATGAGTATGATCATGCAATTTCTGACTGGTTTAATAACGAAAACATTAACGCAATTGATCTACCTCAAACATTTTCATTAGATTTTAAAAAATTCTTGGAAATGAGATATGGAGAAAACCCTCATCAAAAAGCGGCATTTTATAAAACGAATGACACTAGAATTGGAATTGCTACATCTAACCAACTTCAAGGGAAAGAGCTTTCATATAATAATATTAATGATGGCAATGCTGCTTATGAATTAATTTGTGAGTTTAATCAGCCAGCAATTGCAATTATTAAACATGCTAATCCTTGTGGTGTAGCTGAGAACGCTAATATAAATTTAGCATGGGAAAAAGCACTACAAACAGATCCAATTAGTGCATTTGGTGGAATAGTGGCTTTAAACAGAGAATTGACCCTAGATTTAGCAAAGCAAATGAATTCTTTATTTTTAGAAGTAATAATTGCACCTTCTTTTACTAATGAGGCACTTCAAATTTTTAGGGACAAACCCAATATAAGAATTTTAGCGTCAGGATCAATGCCTATACCTCAGGAAAACGGATTGGATATAAAATCTATTTCAGGAGGTATGCTTGTCCAAACTCGCGACAACAAAGTTTTACAGACAAGTGACCTAAAGATAGTAACAAAAAGAGTACCTACACAATTAGAATTAAATAATTTACTTTTTGCGTGGAAGGTAGCAAAACATACTAAATCCAATGCCATCATATATGCCAAAGATCTTCAAACTGTTGGAATTGGTGCAGGACAAATGAGTAGAATAGATTCCACAATGATAGCAAATGAGAAAGCTAAAAAATCTTCAATATTAGCAAACTTAAAATCATCAATGACTTTTGAAAGTGTAGTTGCTAGCGACGCATTCTTCCCATTCGCCGATGGTTTAGTAGCTGCTGCAGATGCAGGTGTTACTGCTGTAATTCAACCAGGTGGATCAATTAGAGACCAAGAAGTAATAGCTGCAGCAGATGAACGCAACATTGCCATGGTTTTTACATCAGTAAGACATTTCAAACATTAATTTAAAATAAATTTTCGTCTTCAAGATATTTTATAATCTTCTTAATTAAACTTGGTATTGCTAATTTTTTTAAATTTTGACTATCAATAAACCTATAGGATTTTTTAACTGATTTATCTTTCAAAATGTCATTATTATCAATATAAGCTATTGCAATTGAACAGTTTAACTTAAAATGTGTAAATACATGTATTATTTTTTTTTCAAGAATATTCCAATCAAGATCAAACAAAGAGTCTTTTTGTGTTATAAAATTAGGTGATTTTGAGAAATAGTTCTTATCTTCTTTTAGCCAACCTATAGACGGAATTACATCCATATTTGATAATAATCCTTTATTATTGTTCTTAGTCATTAGAATATCACCGTGCTGATTAATTAAACAAAAAAATAAACCATATCTATTATTTTTATTTTTTTTTGGCAGTCGTTTAGGATATGTTTTAGCGTTAGCAGTCCCACCTACTTTACAAAAACTAATCAAAGGACAAGAAGGACACCTCGGAGACTTAGGTATACAAATTAATGATCCTAAATCCATTAGTGCTTGCGCATAATCTCCATATCTTTGATTTGGCAAATACCTTTCTGAGATTTCTTCAATATATTTTTTTGATTTCTCTAATGGCTCATCAACGGCATATAATCTAGAAAATATCCTTTCGACATTGCCATCAATAACATTTGATTTAATATCAAAAGCAATTGCCATTATAGCTGATGCAGTGTAGTTGCCAATCCCTGGCAAGGATAATAATTTGCTTTTGTCACAAGGAATTATCGAATTATAATCATTAGAAATTATTTTTGCTGTCTCATGAAGATTTTTTGCCCTACTGTAATAACCTAAACCAGCCCAATAAGAAGATATTTCTTGAAAATCTGCTTTAGCCAGTTGATCAATAGTAGTCCATTTTTTTACAAAATTTAAAAAATAAGGAATAACTGTTGACACTACTGTTTGCTGCAACATAATTTCTGATAAATACACAAAGTAAGGGTTGGGCAACTCCCCAGATAAAGCTCTCCAGGGCAGGTTTCTTTTATTTTTGTCATACCAATTTAATAATAAATTAGAAAAACTTTTGTAATTATCTTTTTTTGTCTTATTCATGGTTTTATGTATATATTATGTTATCTGTTAAAAATATTCTTTTAAAAATATTGTGGTTTATAATATGAAGTCATTAGTAAAAATTACAGAAAATATTGTTGAAAAAAAGTTAAGCAGACTTGGTGCCGTTCAAACACATATTTTACTAAATTGGAATTATATAGCAGAACATTATTCTAATATTACAATTCCTGATAAAATTAAGTTTAACAGAAACAAAAATACTGAAGGCCAAATTACTATAAAAGTTCAAAATGGTTTTGGACCAGAAATTCAACACGCTATTCCATTTTTGTTAAATCAAATAAACTCAAGATTTGGCTATAAGGCTATAACAAAAATCAAAATAATACAGTCTGAACTTGGATATATTAAAAAAATAGAAAAAAAAGTTTTTCAACAAAAAGTTTTTACTAATGACCCAGACTTAATTTCTAATATTTTGCCAGATGGAGAACTAAAATTAGCAATGCAAAGATTCGAAATTTCTAGAAAAAAAATGCTCTGATATTTTAAATATCTATTATTTAATCAGTTGATTTAGTGTATAAGAATATTAAAAAATATAATGTTAAAGGTAAAGATTTTGAAAAAACAAATTATAGTAAATAGACGAAACACATTATTAAGTTTATTGGCCATTAGTGTTTTCCCTAAATGTAGTTATTCAAATCAAGACCTATTAAGTGACAATATGCGTAAACAATTTATGGGTTCAAAAAATGCACCTATTAAAATTAAGGAATATTTTTCTCTAACCTGTGGTCACTGCGCAAATTTTCATGTTAAGACTTTACCTCAACTTAAGGAGCAATACATTGATACTGGTAAAGTTCAATTAGAGTTTATTGACTATCCTCTTGATAGGCTTGCTATTATCGCTGCCACCTTAGCCCGAACACTTCCAACTGAGGACGGATATTTGGAAGCTATAAGCATATTATTAAAAAAACAAAAGCAGTGGGCATATTCAAAAAAGCCTCTTGATGAATTACGTTCTATAGCAAAATTATTTGGAGTTTCTTCGAAACAATTTGATGAAATTTTAAAAAATATTCCACTTATGCAAGAAATTATTAATAAAATGGAAAAGGAGTCTAAAAATTTTAATATAGAGTCCACACCGACATTTATTATAAATAATAATCATAAAATTTCAGGCGCTTTGTCTTTTAAAGACTTTGAAAAAGAACTTTTAACTTTAATTAAAGCAAAGAATTCTTAATATTAATAAAGGATAATTAATGAAGTTCAAATCTGTTAGGATTTCTGGGTTCAAATCTTTCTTAGAACCAACTGAAATACTGATTAACGATGGCTTGACTGGGGTTGTAGGTCCTAATGGTTGTGGGAAGTCAAACATTGTTGAAGCGGTAAAATGGGTTATGGGCGAAAATTCTGCACGTCAAATGCGCGGCGATGAAATGGATGATATTATTTTTGCAGGTACAAGTGAGAGACCAGCTAGAAACTTTGCAGAAGTATCTATTAAATTGGACAATTCAGAGCGAAAAGCTCCAGCAAATTTCAACCACCTTGAAGAAATTGAAATTTCTAGAAAAATTGAAAGAGAAAAGGGATCAATCTATAGGGTTAATTCAAAACAAGTTAGAGCAAGAGATATACAATTAATTTTTGCTGATAATGGAACCGGTGCACGTTCGTCAGGGATAGTTAGTCAAGGTAGAATAGCACAAATAATAGATGCAACCTCTGAAGATAGAAGAATAATTCTTGAAGAAGCAGCAAATATAAAGGGGTTACATAACAGAAGACATGAGGCTGAACTAAAACTAAATGGAGCTAATGAAAATCTAAATAGATTAATGGACATTGAGCAAACTTATCAAGATCAGCTTATAGAATTAGAAAAACAAGGAAGAAAAGCTGCTAGATATAGATCAGTAGGTGACAGACTAAGAAAAGCTGAGGCAACTTTGTTTTTAACACTCTTAAATAGGGCAGAAAATGAGTTTAATGATTTCAAAAAACATTTAGATATAGCCAAAGAAAATGTAAATAAAGGACAAATTAATGTATCCAAACACACTGAAGCAAAACAAAAAATTTTAGATGAATTACCTGAGTTTAAAAAATTGGAAACTAAAAAGATAACAGTTTTACAATCTCTGAATATAAAAAAAATTAGATTAGAAGAAGAGAAATCCTCTGCAAAGACAACTTTAAACAATACCTTAAATCAAATTTCCCAAATAGAAACAGACATCCAAAGAGAAGTTGAAATTAAACAAGACGCAAAGAAAACATTGTTGAGCCTATTTGCAGAAGAAGAAAAGTTAAAATCTGAATCAACAAATTTTTTGACTAAGAAAACTGACGCCTTGAAGCTAGTAAAAGATCTAAAGGCTAAAACAGAAGAAGCAAATACAAAACTTTCCACTATAACTTCAGAAATATATTCAATTAAATCTGATAAATCAGATCTTGAAAAGCGTATATCTGTTTTAACAGATAAGATTAAAAACTCTGAATTTCAAATATCTGAATTTAACTCAAAGGAAGATGAACAACTTCTTAAAAAGAATAATCAGCAATTAAGTAAATTAAAACAAATATTAAGAAATAAAAATCAAAATTTAGTGTCTAATAAACAAGAATTAATAAAATTAGAAGAAAAAGAAGTTAAACTTAGTGATCAAAAAAGTAATACTGACCAAAATTTTAATGTAATTAACGCAGAAATAAATTCTCTTTCTTCGATATTAGGGGATGATACTTTAAATAAAAACTCACTAGAAAAAAGCATAAATAATATTGGTAATCTTGAAAAAGCAATAGGATCCGTTTTAGGTGAAACCTTATTAGCACCAATTCATTCTGATCAAAATCATTTTCTTAAGAATACATATTGGAGAAATGATTTAAAAACTAAATTCAGCTCAGAATTACCCAAAGGTGCAATCCCTATAATTTCAGAAATCAAAAAAAATTCAATTTTAGATATTGCTTTGATTGGGGTAGGTATAGTTAAAGATGAAGAAACTGCTTATGATCTTCAGAAAAATTTATCATTTGGGCAAGCGCTTACAACTTCCAAAGGTGGTTTATGGAGATGGGACGGTTTTGTACAACCTCAAGGTGTACAAAACAGTTATTCCGAAAGACTTCAACAAATTGCAAAATTAAGATTACTTCAAAATAAATTGCCTGCTGTAACAAAAGAACAAAAAATTATTGAAACTAAAATTGATGAAAATCAATTAGGTATAAGTAAATGTAAACGTGATATTATTGAGTTAGAATCGCAAATATCAGAACTAATTAAAAATTCAAATACATTAGAATTAACTAACTCAAAATTAGATGCAAAACTTCTTTCATCTAAAGTTTTATTAAAAGAGCATCTAGATATAACAAAAATATCTCAAAAAGAGTTAGTTGGACTTAAAAATCAATTAAACAATTCTATTAATTTACCATCATTATTAGCTGATGAACTGAAAATAAGAAATATAGCCGATCAATGTAGAAATGAATTAGCTGACGCAATGGCATCAGAACAACAAATAAAGACACATGAAAGTTTTCAAGCAAGAAACCTAATGCAGATCAATAATCAATGTGAGAGTTGGAAAAAAAGAGAAAATGAAGCGTCCATGAGATTGATGTCTTTGCAAGATAGATTGAAAAAGTTACAAGATGATCAAAAGAGATTGACAAGCCTACCAGATGATTTTGAAAAGAGAGAAGAAGATCTCAATAAACAAATTGATAAGGCTGTTCAAGACAAGAATATTGCCTCTGATAAATTAGTACATACTGAGACTAATCTTCATAATATAGAAAAATTAGAAAGGGAAGCAGAACAAAAAGTTACATCCTTTCGTGAAGAAATGATAAAAATAGATGCCTCGCTGAATCTTGCTAGAACCAAAATACAGAACATCGAGGCTAGAGTTTTTGAAAAGCTAAGAATAAACACAGATAAATTACTTGAAATTGTCGGTTTTAACGAAAAAAATAATTTAAACGTTTCTATTGAGTTGTTAGAAAGAACTGTTCAACGTCTTATAAATGAAAGGGAATCACTAGGTGCCGTAAATTTGCGTGCAGAAGAAGAAATGAAAGAGATGAAAGAAAAAATCGACATCATGTCATCTGAAAGAATTGATCTAGAATTAGCAATAGAAAAACTTAGAACTGGAATTTTTGAACTTAATAAGGAAGGAAGGCAAAGATTAAAAGATAGCTTTAATGATGTTAACAAAAATTTTAAAGATCTTTTTCAAAAACTCTTCGGAGGTGGAGACGCTGAATTAAAATTAGTTGGAAGTGAAGATCCTCTTAAAGCAGGTTTAGAAGTTTTAGCAAGTCCACCTGGAAAGAAAATGCAACTTCTTTCACTTTTATCTGGAGGAGAACAAGCCTTAACGGCAATCTCTTTGATTTTTTCAGTATTTTTGTGTAATCCTGCACCTATTTGTATTTTAGACGAGGTAGATGCACCACTTGATGACACAAATGTAGGAAGATTTTGCGATTTACTTAATAAAATAGTTGCAGAGACAAACACTTATTTTATGGTTGTAACGCATCATAGACTTACGATGTCTAAAATGGATAGACTATTTGGAGTTACAATGGAACAAAAGGGAATCAGTAGGTTAGTATCTGTTAATTTAGAAGAAGCTAACAGAATAAGAGACATTGCTTAAAAAAATAAATTTTTTTCAAGTAAACTCTTGACTTATTTGCTTGGTCAAAATATTTTAAGCACGCTTATATGGTGTATGTGAAAGTATGTTATGGGCTCATTTAAAAACGAAGAAAATTTGGATTCAAGAATAGATAATGCTTTAGCAAAAAAAGAGAATAAAAAAGAAGTTAATAACAATAACCAAACTTTAGTTAATACTTTCTCTAGAGTTGCTACTGAACTACTAGCTGGATTATTGGTAGGTGCAGGTATAGGTTGGACGTTAGATAAGTGGTTAAACACAAATCCTTGGTTTCTAATATTATTCTTTTTGCTAGGTGGGGCCGCTGGTATACTAAATCTTTGGAGAGTGGTAACCGGAAAAGGCCTCAAAATTGGATACTTTTAACATTTAATATAGAAAAAAATAATGAATTCACCCGTCGAGCAATTTACAATAAAAGTTTTATATGAATTAAATATTATTGGCATAGATATTTCTTTCACTAATGCATCATTATTTATGATATTATCTATTCTGGGTTCTGCTGGATTTTTATATATGGGAGCAAGAAAACAAGCTCTCGTTCCTAACAGATTTCAGTCTCTAGTAGAAATGTCATATGAATTTGTAGCTAATATGGTTAAAGAGAATGCTGGTAAAGGTAGTCAAGCTTATTTTCCAT
>QBXD01000042.1 GCA_003283875.1 SAR116 cluster bacterium AG-321-A13
AGTAAGTTTTTACAAGATATTAGAGTTTTTGGTCAATATACAGATGACCCCATTTTCCAAAAAAATTTTGTGGGGATTAATTATTCGCTATTCTCATTTAAAAATAAAAATAATTATTTAGCTGATCAATTATCAAAAAAAATTTTAAAGTCAAATGACCTTAATCAAATAGTTGAAATTCACAATCGACCACATTTAGTAAAAAGAATTAAAAAAAAAGTAAAATCTTGTCTAATAAGTTTATTTTTACACAATGATCCAAAAAAAATGAAGGGTTCAAAAGCAATATCTGAAAGAAAAGATTTAATTAGAAATTGTGTAGCAATATTTTGTGTCAGTAATTTTATAAAAAATCAGTTTTTAGATGGTTTAAATATAGATTGTAAAAATGTTGTTGTTTTACACAACGGTGTTGATAGAAAATTAACCATTTTTCCAAAAAAGAAAAAAGAGGTCTTATATGTGGGCAGGATAGTACCCGAAAAGGGAATTGAGCTGTACGTTGATACAATAAAATCTATAGCTTTAAAATTTCCAGATTGGAGTTTTAATTTGATAGGTTCATCAAAATTGGGGGAAATTGATTCCAATGGATCTTATGCCCATAAAATATCACAAAAATTTAAGGATATAGGTAAGCAAGCTTTTTATTATGGTTTTAAGAACAAACACTTTGTTGAAGAAAAAATGAAAAGTGGCGCTGTTATAATTATTCCCTCATTGTGGCAAGAGCCATTTGGGTTGGTAGCTGCCGAAGCGATGTCCAATGGTATTGCGATTATAGCATCAAACTCAGGTGGCATTCCTGAAATAATTGGAGATAATGGAATTCTGATTGATAACATTGATGTCAAAAAATTAGAAGCAGTTCTTTATAATTTATTATCTAATAAAAGAATGAGAATTATGTATCAACAAAAATCATGGAAAAATTTTATATTTGACTCAGCCAGTTCTAGCAAAAAGTTAGACAATTTTAGAAAAACTTTTTACCGTAATATTAATTAACCTTTCTCCAACCTTGATATTGTGCTACGGCGAAACCAATTGCAAACCATGTAAAAAGATTACCCCATTGCCCATAAAAACTTCCAAACTGTTGCAATGGAAAAAAAAGTGCAAATGGAACCACAAAAGCTGTAGAGCACATAGGACAATTTGGGTCCAATATCCTAGCTTTAAAACAAGAGAAAATAATTGCGCCAAACATGATCATCCCAATGATCAAGCCAATTATTCCAGTTTCAGCAAACAATTGAACATAAAAATTATGAGGATGATTCCCACAATTATTTTTTCCTGGTAACCATTCTGGTTTTTTAGGATCTAAGAATTTACATGTTTTTCTCGTCCCAGATGGCCCGATTCCCTTTACTGGTGTGACTAATCCTTGTTGCACACCACTTCTCCAGGAGCCCCAATAAACATTTTTATCTGACATATTAACTATAGGAATACTTTCTAAAAAATTTTTACCATAACGAATCGTTAAATCTGGTCTTTGATAAGCAATCAGAGCTAACGCTATAATTTCTATAAAAACTAAAACAGAATATAAGTAAAACTTTGGCTTCCAAATAAGACCAGCTAACATACCACCACATGCTCTAATTAAAAAATTTCCTCTTTCTCCAGTTAAACCAGACACAGCTACAGATAACAATCCAATCAAGCCAGAAAAAATCCCAGCCTTTGATTTTTGATTAACAGCAATTGCAATTAAAACACAAAAAAGAGGCAGTGAAAATTTTGCAACATATCCTCCTGGTACTGTGTCACCATAAGGCCACATTAATCTTGTTTTATTTTCAAATATAGTTTCCGCTATGAGTATTAAGCACATAACAAGCATGCCAATCATCATTGAAACTAACATCATGATCCTAATATCACGATCTTGAGCAAGCCAGACTTGTGCTGCAGCAACATATAAAGGAAATCTTATCCAAACGAAACCTTGTTGAAATGTAAATAATGGATCTTGACTAGTAATAGCTGAAAATAATCCAAATAACCATAAAGCTATAGCACTTCTAAACCACAATTGAGAAGTCCAACACCATTCTTTATTTTTAAAACATCTAAATAAAAATAGTGCACAAATTGAAGACAACCATAGGTCTGCTGGATCCCTCTCTATTAAATAAATAAAAGGCCCTAGAAACCAGAATATAGTCACATATCTATCAAACTTGCTTAAGCTTTTAAATTTAACAAGACCTGTTTTCCAACTTTTAGCAAAATCAAGTTCTGAAATCGAAATATATTTTAACATCATTAGCACCAGTAGTTAGAATTCAACACTATTTCTTAATATACAGTTTATTCTTATAGACAAGAATTAACATGATGATTAGCAAATTAAAAATTTAGGCTTAACTTAAGTTTTCAAAATGTTTTTACAACAATTTATTGGATTATAATTATTTTCCAACAATGTTTATATTTTTCCTTATAAACCACAAAAGCATTAACGAAGGTATTACCATTAATGTAGTTAAAATAAAAAAAGTCCCCCAATCTCCATTTAACCAATCTACAAGTGCGCCTGAGGATGAGGCAAGGGTCGTTCGTCCAGCAGTTCCTAAAGAGGCAAGTAAAGCATATTGTGTTGCAGTATAAGTTCTATCGACTAATAATGAAATGAATGCAACAAATGCTACCGTTGCGAATGCGGCCGCAATGTCGTCAGCAATAACAGCAATAGCAAATAACAACTCAGATTTGCCTGTCCAAGCTAAAATAGCAAACAAAAGGTTTGTAAGAGCCATTAATCCTCCTGCAAAGAACATTGTTTTGATTGTTCCTGCTCTCATAGCCATCAAACCACCTAACAGCGTAAACACAACAGTTGTAATCCAACCAAATCCTTTTGAGTATATGGCAATCTGCCCTTTTGAAAATCCAATTTCTTTATAAAAGATAATTGACATACGACCAAGAAATGCTTCCCCAATTTTGAATAAAAAAACAAAACCCAGTATTCCTAAAGCTATTGAAAATCCATTTGTTTTGAAGAAGCTAATAATAGGCCAGACTATAGTCCCTATTATGTAAGAACAAATTTTAGTAAAAAAGTTTTGAGACTTGAGTTTTTGTGAGATAATTTTTTCATTTTCGTTTTGTTTTATTTCTCTATCGTTTTCTATTGATTCATTTACAAACATTAAACCAATATTCATTATTATGATTATCAGGCTCATTACTAAAAAAGTTGCTTGCCAGTAATTAGTAACACCGATGTTTTCAAAATATTCAGCAGTAAATAATGAAAAAACACCTCCAATTTTGTAACCGGTCCACCAACCTACTACTGCAATTGCTGCGCCAGCAGCCATGCTTTTGTTTTCACCTTCATTTATTTGTTCAATCCTTAGGGCATCAACTGTAATATCTTGTGTGGCGGAAGCAATGGCAATAACTAATCCGACAAAGATTAACAATGCCAAGTTCTCTGTTGGGTTAATAAAACTCCAAACTATCAGACTTAAGAAAATTATAATTTGCATCATAATAATCCATGCTCTTCTATGTCCTAGTTTTTTAGTAAGTAGAGGTATTTGAATTCTATCTATAAGTGGAGCCCATAAATAATTAAATGCATACACACCAAAAATTAGACCTGCCCACCCAATAGTTGATCTGCTGAGCCCTTCCTCTTTGAGCCAGAGGCTTAAACTGCTAGCAATTAGCACCCATGGAAAACCACTTATGGCTCCAAGAAGTAAGATTCTTAGCATTCTAATATCTTTATATACACAAATTATTTGAAACCAGCTTTGTTTTTTTTTAATCACAATAAAAACAATCTAAAAATTTTTAATTACCCTACTCTCAATTTTTCTAAAAATATATATTTTTTGTTTGATTAAATTATCTATAATTACTTATGCAGAAGAATTGGTCATTAATAAATCTTAATAAGAGATATTTTTTAAAATTTGGCAACAAAGCTTTTAAATGTCAAATTGGTGCAGAAGGTCTTGTAAGTGTAGCAAAAAAAATTGAAGGAGATAAAAAAACACCAATTGGAAAATGGTCTTTAGAGAAATTATTTTATAGATCAGATAGGGTAATAAGGCCTAAATTTAAAAAAAAAGATGTTTTAAAAATATATCAGATCACAAAAAATTGTGGGTGGTGCGATGATATTAAAAGTAAAAATTATAATAAATATATCAAACTTGACACTCCTCGATCGTTAAATCTAAATCATGAAAAATTGTGGAAAGACGATGAAACATATGATATAATTATAATAATCTCACATAATCTTAGACCAACAATAAAAAACAAAGGGAGTGCAATTTTTGTTCATTGTAGTTTATCAAACAAAAATAGAACTGACGGTTGCATTGCTTTGAAAAAAAAAGATCTAATTTTTCTACTAAAAAATCTTAGAGATAACATCTACATAAAAATTTAAAATTAGTATTTAAAAATATAAAAACTTTACAGATCTAATTTATCGAATTAAAAGTAATTTTTTTACTTAAATTTGGGGTTTATAATGCCATATTCGTTTACACCAGTAATTCTTGGTTTATTAGGTCTATTATCAGCTTACTTAGTCTATTTGAAGGTAAGTTCTTCTTCTGAAGGTGAGGGTAGAGTAAAAGAAATTGGAGACGAAATACATCTTGGTGCAATGGTCTTTATGTCTGCAGAATATAAGAGATTGGCTGTTTTTTGTTTAGTATGCATTATTGCCTTATATTTTTCATTAGGCTGGCAAACCGCTCTATCGTTTTTAATTGGCGCTTTATGCTCAGGTACAGCGGGTTTTATTGGTATGTATTCAGCAACGAAAGCAAATGTGAGAACGGCGGTTGCAGCTAAAGACAAAGGTGCTTCCGAGGCTCTAAATATAGCTTTTTTTGGCGGATCTATAATGGGTTTGACTGTTGCGGCTATGGGCTTGTTTGGTGTAGGAATTCTATTTCATTACTTTGCTGGTGATATCAAAACTATCCATGCTATTGAAGGCTTTGCAATGGGTGCTTCATCAGTTGCTCTTTTTTCAAGAGTAGGTGGTGGTATATTTACTAAAAGTGCTGACGTTGGCGCTGATCTTGTAGGCAAAGTTGAAGCAGGAATCCCAGAAGATGATCCAAGAAATCCTGGAGTTATTGCAGACAATGTTGGAGATAATGTTGGGGATGTTGCTGGGATGGGCTCAGATATTTTTGAATCATATTGTGGATCTATGATTGCTTGTATAGCTTTAGCTGCTTCTATGACTAGTGCAACCATAAACTCATTAGGTGGAAATCAATATCTACTTCAATTTATGCCATTAGCGTTAGCATCACTCGGAATTATATGTTCCTTACTAGGTATATTAAGTGTTAAAGTATTTTCTTCAAAAAGTGCAGAAATTGCTCTTAGATATGGTACAATTGGATCAGCTGTTTTATTTGTAATATTATCTTATTTTTTGGTTGATCTCATGAGTGTTTCTGTTGGTGTTTGGATAGCTGTTCTAGTTGGTTCAGTTGGAGGCATAATAGTAGGATTAATAACTGAATATTATACTGGCGGAAGTCCTATTGAAAAAATAGCTAAAGATGGTGAAACTGGCTCTGCAACTGTTTTGATTTCTGGGTTGGCAACAGGTATGCAATCTGTTGCAATACCAGTTTTAACTATCGTAACAATAATTTTCATCTCAAACATATACGCAGGATTGTATGGCGTAGGTATAGCCGCAGTTGGTATGTTAAGTACTGTTGGAATAACAATGGCCATAGACGCATATGGACCAGTTGCCGATAACGCAGGTGGAATAGCTGAAATGTCAGAGATGGGAAAAGAAACTAGGCAAATTACTGATTCTCTCGATGAAGTAGGTAATACTACCGCAGCTATCGGTAAAGGTTTTGCTATTAGTGCTGCTGCATTAGCTGCATTAGCACTAATTAGCGCATATATAGAAAAAATTTCAATATCAGATGAAAGTTTTGTCTTAGCAATAAATGACCCCTTAGTTTTGTGTGGTATGTTTCTTGGAGGAATTTTTCCATTTTTAGTAAGTTCTATGACTATGAATGCCGTAGGTGATGCTGCTTTTGACATGATCAAAGAAATAAGAAGGCAATTTAAAGAAATTCCAGGATTGTTAGAGGGTAAAGCTAAACCAGATACTGCTAGATGCGTAGACATTGCAACTAGAGCGGCTTTGAGAAAAATGATTGCGCCTGGAGCACTGGCTGTACTTTCGCCTGTTATAATTGGTTTTATATTAGGGCCAAAAGCTCTTGGCGGCATGTTAGGTGGTGCTCTTATATGTTGTGTAATGATGGCGTTAATGATGTCAAACGCAGGTGGTGCGTGGGATAATGCAAAAAAGTTCGTTGAAAAAGGAAATTTTGGTGGAAAGGGCTCTGATGTACATAAGGCAGCTGTAGTAGGTGATACTGTTGGAGATCCTCTAAAAGACACATCAGGACCTTCAATGAATATTTTAATCAATGTAATGGCAATTGTGAGTTTGGTTATTGCTCCTCTATTAATTTGATTATGAAATTTCAAATAAAGCTATTAAATTGTAGCTTTATTTGTTGAAATTTGTGATTGCAGAAAAATCTAAATTTCCTTGATTATCAGTTACCATTTTTTGATAATTTTCTTTAGCTTTTTTTCCGAAAGGTGTTACTGAATTAGAATCGTTGGCAGCTTTTAATGCTATAGTGAGATCTTTTAACATCAAATTTGATGAAAAACCAGGTTTAAAGTCGTTGTCTGCAGGACTTGTGGGACCAATACCTTTAATTGGACAATAACTATTTATAGCCCAGCAAGATCCAGTTGAGGTTGATAATATTTTAAACAACTTTTCGGGGTTTAAGCCTAAATTATTTCCTAAATTAAAAGCTTCTCCAACACCAATCATCGTAATAGCTAGTAACATATTATTGCATGCTTTAGTAGCTTGTCCAGAACCAGAAGGACCGCATAATAAAGATGTTTTTCCCATAACCTCAAACAATGGTAACATCAATTTATAATCATTTTCATTACCTCCAACCATAAAAGTTAAAGTTCCAGCTTCTGCTCCTCCAACACCGCCTGAAACAGGAGCGTCTAAAAATGTGATTTTATTTTTTTGGCATTTTTTATAAAGCTCTCTTGCCTTATTCACATCTATGGTCGAGCAATCAGTAAATAATATATCTTTTTCAAAAATGTTAATTATTTTATGATATACATCTTCTACTGCATCCCCGTTAGGTAACATTGTTATTAAAATATCAATGTCTTTTGGCATTTCGTTTAAATTTTCGATTTTATTCAAACCGTGTATCACTAGTTCGTCTGAAAGATTCTTGTTAATATCGTAACCAAATACGTTATAACTTTTTTTTAATAAATTTATAACCATCTTGGCACCCATATTACCTAATCCAACAAAACCAATTTTTTTCATAATATTTTTCCTTTCTGCAAATGTGTAGATAGAGGTAGAGTTTGTGTTTTTAATATCCTATCTGTCGTTAAAATATTTTTCATAATTTGTAAATCGTGCTTCAAACCAAATATATATGGATACCATTCACGTGATAAATCACTTTTCCACTTCCACAAAAGAAAATCTATTGCACTAAATATATCTTTGTTTATTTCTGGAAAGGGGGGTAAATTTTCAGAAGTAAAACTTGGTTTAAAAAAAAATTGTTTTATGTGCTCAAAATTCTTCGGCACACCGTGATCATTAAGAATTTTATACCAATCATTTATTGATGACTTTTCGTTTTGGGTATTTCTAATAATATCTAAAATTAAAAGATCTGTATTAATCAATCCTGTTGGATTAATCATTATATTTTCAATCATTGTTCTACCAATATATGGTCCAATAAATAAGCGTCTAGGACAGTAATCGTTTGCATAATAATTATCCCAAAAAATTATTTTATTTTTGAATAATTTTTTGATGTATGAATATTTGAATAATGTTTTAGAAACTACATTTTTACCACAATAAAACACATTAACTTCTGGATTTAAAATGTTACTTAAATCATTCAAATAATTTGGTTCCTCATTAATTAACTCGTCTGCATATATTCTTGGTACGAAGTAAATAGGTATGTCTATTCTTTCTGAAAGCATATTTGCAAGAATTCCATGGCTGGTTCCTTCAGATATGTCAGTACCAAAATTGGAAATAAAATTATTTGGGATATCATCTAATAATAATGCAATTGACGATGCTCCATCTTCAATTAAATTATAAGCTTTCCTATATATTAAATCCAAATCACTATTTTTTTTTCCCTTGTAGGATTTGTTCAAGCTTCGAAAATCAAAGTCTAAACCTGGTGCGATGCCTGCAATAACATTTATATTTTTAGTTTTAGAGTAATAACAAAAATCATAGAAACTCTTTCTCCAGTCAATTTTATAATTTTCTCTCCAATTCAATCTATGAAATATATCTTCTTTTGGAGCATAAAAATAAGTATTCATTTTATTTCTATTAAGTGAATTTATAATTCGTATTCTATTTTCCCAACTCAATAAATGCCCGTAATATCCTTCAATATAGCCTAATACTTTAACATTTTTGTCTAATTTCTTTTTCATTTGAAATCTTCTTCAATTATAGAATAATATATTAATTAAAATTGGAGAAAAATATAATGAAAATTTTAGCTATAGGCGCTCATCCAGACGATATTGAAATTTTCATGTTTGGACTTTTGATGGTTTTTAAAAAAAGAGGAGATGAAATCTTTACAATAGTTGTGACTGACGGAGCTTTAGGTGGGGATCAAAGTAGAACTTTATTAAAAGAAAAAAGAAAACAAGAAGCCTATGCTGGACTTGCAGAACTATCAATTCCACTTTTCTTAAATTTGCCAGATGGAGATTTAGGGAGTGAACCTAAGCATAAAAGAATAATTAAAGACGAAATTTTC
>QBXD01000043.1 GCA_003283875.1 SAR116 cluster bacterium AG-321-A13
AGATTTTAAAGGTGGTTGATATACCAAAAAGACGAGGTCCTTTCTCAGAAGCTTTGAATTATTATGAGGATATCACTCCCTTAAAAATACAAGAAAATGAAGTTAATGTTACTCCTAAGTTTAAATTTGTTGAAAGAGTTGGTCGTCCAACTAAGTTAGAGAGGCGTCAAACTGATAAGTTAATGGGTAGAGACTAAATTTATCTTTAATCTAAACTTGTAATCTTATTTTTTGTAGTTTAAAAACTAACAAAAATCGGAATAAGAATGACTTACATAGTAAATGATAAATGCATTAATTGTAGACATACTGATTGTGTAGAAGTATGTCCTGTGGACTGTTTTTATATTGGCGAAAACACAATTGTAATACATCCAGATGAATGTATTGATTGTGGAGTTTGTGAACCTGAATGTCCTGTTGATGCAATTCAGTCTGACACTGATCCAGGTGCTGATCAATGGCTGGAATATAATAAAGAAATGTCAGAGATTTGGCCTAACATTACTTCGAAAATTGATGCATTACCAGATGCAGATAAGTATGCTGATGAAGAAGGTAAATTTGAAAAATATGGTTCAAAAAATCCTGGAGAAATATAAATATTAAATAACTCTGTTCTGTTATCTCTAGCCATAGAGTTGATAGTATGATACAATTTCATTTTTTTTAATTCTAATAAATTCAAATTATTAAAAATCATTTAATAAAATTATAAAATATAGGTGATTAAATTGTCAAAAGATCAAAATGTAGTTAATTCTTTCATACCTGGCGATTATGTTGTTTATCCAAGTCATGGAGTAGGCAAAATAATAGGAACAGAAAATCGTAAGGTTGAGGATATAAATTTAGAATTACTTGTAGTTAGGTTTGAACATGAAAGAATGACACTTAGAGTGCCTTTATCAAAAGCAAATGAATCTGGACTAAGAACCTTATCTAGTAAAGTACAAATGGATGAAGCTATTGTTACTCTTAAAGGTAAAGCAAAAGTCAAAAAAACAATGTGGTCCAGACGAGCCCAAGAATATGAAACTAAAATTAATTCTGGAAGCTTGGTTTCTATTGCTGAAGTAGTTAGAGACTTGTACCGTAAAGATGATCAAGGCGAACAATCTTATTCAGAAAGACAAATGTATCAAGCTGCCTTAGAGCGATTGGCAAGTGAGTTTGCAGCCGTAGATAATACTGACAAAGATAGTGCAGTTGTCAAATTAGAAAAAATAATTGACGACAATGCTGAGGAAGCCGCGTAATTAATTTTTTAAATGTTAAACTTACAACGTAAATCTGATTTATTTTTTGAATGCATACCCTCTTACCATAATGATTATCTTGAGGTAGGTGGTGGTCATAAAATATACTATGAGCAGTATGGTAATCCGAATGGGAAACCAGTTTTATTTTTGCATGGTGGTCCTGGTGCGGGTTTTTCTAATTCTCATAAAGGTTTTTTTGATCCAAAGTTATTTAGAGTTATTTTTTTTGATCAAAGAGGTTCTGGAAAAAGTATTCCTTATGCTGAAATAGATAATAATAATACAAAAGCGCTTTTGTCGGATATTGAGCTTTTAAGATCATTTCTTAATATTGATAAATGGTATCTTTTTGGAGGTTCTTGGGGTAGTACTCTAGCTTTGTTGTATGGCATAAAATATCCAAAAAGATGTTTAGGTTTTGTTTTAAGAGGAATTTTCTTAGGTTCTAAAGAAGAAGTAAATTGGTTTTTATATGATATTAAAAAGTTTTTCCCAGAAGCGTATGACAAATTTATTTCTTATGTTCCCTTACAATTCAAAAATAATATCCTAGAATGGTTTCATAAGCAACTTACAGCGAATAATAGATCAGTTAATTTAAAGGCAGCATCTATATGGGCTGAATACGAAAATTCTTGCTCTTCACTTGATTACGTTGCACGTCCAATATCAGGTGAAAATGCTCTAGCAATTTCTAAAATTGAAACTCATTATTTTATGAATGATTGTTTTATACCTAATAATTTTATTATAGATAATATTAAAAACGTTTCTAATATCCCCGCTATTATTGTTCAAGGAAGACATGATGTAATATGTCCACCTTTTAAGGCATCAATACTTTCAAATGCTTGGAATGCTGCTGAAATTGAAATTATAGAGGATGCAGGTCATTCTGCTTTTGAAGCTAATATAAGTAGAAAGCTTATAAACGCACTTCATATGATTAAGTAATTTATTGATTAAATTATTCTTAACAGTTAATTTATTTAATGTTTTGTAAATAAATTTATATTTTAGGTCCCTGATTAATTATGGTTAACGATTCGCTAGAAAAAATGACTTTTGAAGAAGCTATGAAAGAACTAGAAAGACTTGTAGACGCTCTTGACAAAGGTGATATATCCCTTGACGAGGCAATTGCAGCTTATGATAGAGGTTCAAAACTAAAAGATCATTGTCAAAAAAAACTTAATGAAGCTAAAATGAAGGTTGAAACCATACAATCGTCGGGTGATAGTAAAGGTATTCCAAATAAATTGACGTCTTTCGGTACCGATTAACTATTCTAAAAATAGCAGGGATACTTTGATGATTGATTTTAAAGGTAAACTTGAGGAAAACTCCATCGAAATAGATAGATTTTTAGATCATAATCTTCCATTTGGTAATGGTTTAAACGCAAAACTTTTTGAAGCTATGAGGTACTCTTCAATTAAAAGTGGAAAAAAATTACGGGCTTTTTTAGTTGTTGAATCGGGTAAATTTTTGAGTGTAATAAATAATAAAGACATTACAAAATCAAAATATAAAGAATTAATTACAATAGCTTCAGTGATCGAGGCAATTCACTCTTACTCTCTCATTCACGATGATTTACCTGCAATGGACAACTCTCCTACTAGAAGAGGCAAACCGTCAAATCATGTAAAATATAATGTTCATACAGCTATTTTAGCTGGAGACGCTTTATTTAGTTGGGCATTTGAAACCATTGGTAATAGTAACTTTATAAAAAATCCACAAAAAAGAGCTGATATTTGTTTTATTTTGGCTAAAGCCATAGGTCCAAACGGAATGGTTGGAGGGCAACAAGCTGATATGGATTTTAACACTCAGAATAATTTGAGTTTAGAAGAAATTGAATGGATTCAGAATCATAAAACAGGTGCATTAATTTCTTGTTGTTCTCATTTAGCTTCTATTTTACTAGACGCTAATGAAAAACAAAAAAATATTCTTATTAATTATGCAAATCATATTGGCTTAGCATTCCAAATTGCTGATGATCTACTAGATTCAGAAGGTAGCGAAGATGTTATTGGAAAGCCAGTCTTGCAAGACAAAAAAAATGAAACCCCAAACTTTGTAACACTTTTAGGTAAAGAGGAAGCTTATAAAAAAGCACTACAAGTATCTAATGAAGCAATTGACTTAATTCAAAACTTTCAATGTGGGTCAGAAAATCTTGTATCTTTGGCTAAATATACTGTACACAGAAATTATTAATTTTAAGAATATTTTTAGGTTTAAGTTAATTCATGGCAAATAAAGATAAAAACGAAAAGCCTATTTCTACGCCTCTGCTTGATCAGATAAATAATCCTAATGATTTAAAGTTTCTAAAAATAGAAGATCTTGAAAACTTATCTTCTGAATTAAGATCTGACATGATTGACAGCGTCTCTAAAACTGGTGGCCATTTAGGAGCTGGCTTGGGTGTGGTTGAACTTGCTATTGCCATTCACTATGTTTTTGATACTCCTCATGATCGATTGATATGGGATGTAGGACACCAAGCCTATCCTCATAAAATTTTAACAAATAGAAGACATTTAATGTCTACACTGAGAAAATTGAATGGTCTTTCTGGATTTACAAAAAGAATGGAGTCTGTTTACGACCCTTTTGGCGCGGGACATTCATCAACATCTATTTCTGCGGCTTTAGGTATGGCAGTTGCAAGAGATAAACTAGGTAAAAATAATAATGTAATAGCCGTTATTGGGGACGGAGCTATGAGTGCTGGAATGGCATATGAGGCTATGAATAATGCAGGTGCTCTTAAAACTAATTTATTAGTTATTTTGAACGATAATGACATGTCTATTGCACCTGCTGTAGGTGCTTTAAGTAATTATTTGTCTAATGTTGTATCTAGTCGTCCATTTAATAATGTACGTGAAATTGCAAAACAGATGGTTAATTTTTTTCCAAAAGAAATTGGAGAAACTGCAAAAAGAGCAGAAAATTTAGCGCGTAATTTTCTTGGTAACTCAGAAGGAACTATTTTTAGTCAAATGGGTATGAGTTATTTAGGCCCTATTGATGGACATGATGTTAAGTCTATGGTTAAAATATTGGAAAATTTAAAAAATGGCCATCAAGATAAGCCAATGTTGCTTCATGTTGTAACTGAAAAGGGTAGAGGCCATCCTTTTTCTAAAGGTTCTCACGAAAAGTATCATGCAGTATCACAGTTTGACGTTGTAACAGGCGATACTGTCAAATCAACCTCAAATGCTCCAACGTATACTAATATTTTTTCAGAAACTTTATGTAAAATTGCTGAAAAAGATAAAAAAGTTTTAGCTATTACTGCTGCCATGCCTTCAGGAACTGGGTTAAATAAATTTGCAGATAAGTTCCAGGATAGATTTTATGATGTAGGTATTGCCGAACAACATGCTGTAACATTTGCTGCAGGTATGGCTTCAGAGGGTTTAAAACCATTTGTTGCTATTTACTCAACTTTTTTACAAAGGGCTTACGATCAAATTATTCATGATGTAGTAATTCAAAAATTACCAGTGAGATTTATGCTTGATAGATCAGGTTTTGTTGGTGCAGACGGAGCCACTCATTCTGGGTCTTTTGATTTGGCATATCTTTGTTGTTTACCGAATGTAGTTGTTATGGCACCAAGTGATGAAAGTGAGTTAGCTAATATGGTTTTTACTTCAGTAAGTTATAGCAATGGTCCCATTTTTTGTAGATATCCCAGAGGTGAAGGTGAGGGGGTAGAACTTCCTGAATCTTTAAAAAACTTAGAGATTGGTAAAGGTCGAATTGTGAGAGAAGGAGAAGATATAGCTATTCTTGCTTTAGGAACAAGAGTAGGAACTGCGTTAAAGGTTGCAGATATTTTGAATACTGACAGTTGTTCAATCACTGTTGCAGATGCTAGATTTGCTAAGCCAATTGATACAGATTTAGTTCAAAAATTATGGAATGATCATCGAAAGCTAATAATAATTGAAGAGGGTTCTGCTGGTGGATTTAGTTCACATTGTTTACACTTTTTATCCTCAAAAGGCATACTTAATCAAAATGATAAAGAAATTAGATGTTTAACTATGCCGGATCATTTCCAAGATCATGCCTCTCAAAATGAGCAACTAGCTAAAGCAGGTTTAGACGTAAACGGATTGTTAAAAATTATTCGAGATATGATTACTACTTTACCTTTAAACAATAAATTTCTAGCAAAGTGATTTATAAAACTATATTTCAAGGTTTTTAAAATAACAAAAGAACGAATAGATAAACTAATGGTTTCAAATGGCCTTGCCAAAAGTAGGGAGCAAGCTAATTCTCTTCTTATGTCAGGTAATGTATTTATTAACGAAAAACGTGTTGAAAAGGCAGGACAACAAGTAAAGACAGATTCAAAAATTGAAATAAAAGGTAAAACTTATCCCTGGGTGTCAAGAGGAGGTATTAAGTTAGAAAAAGCTATTTTAGAGTTCAGACTTAATTGTGATTTAATAATAGCACTTGATATTGGAGCAAGTACCGGTGGTTTTACAGATGTTTTATTAGCAAGAGGGGCAAAGAAAATTTATGCAGTTGATGTTGGTTATGGTCAATTAGATTGGAGATTAAGACAAAATGAACGAGTTATTGTTAAAGAAAAAACTAATGCACGTTTTTTAACGGATCAAATTATAAAAGATCCATTGGATGCAATAGTATGTGACGCTTCTTTTATATCATTAAAAAAAGTTCTACCTCCAGGACTCAGTTTATTAAAAACTAAAGGGTGGCTAGCTGCTCTAATTAAACCTCAGTTTGAGGTGGGGAAGGGTCTCGTTGGTAAAGGTGGTGTTGTTAGAGATCCGGAACTTCATCAAGAAGTTGTGGCTGATATTAAAAATTGGCTTCAACATGAAATGAATATGTATTTATCAGGTGTTGTAGAAAGTCCTATATTAGGACCAAGTGGAAACAAAGAATTTGTGATTGTAGCAATTAAATAATATTAAGAGAAATTTATTTAACTTTTCCAATTTGGCTTTCATGCTCTAATAATTGATCAAGTATAGTTATGGCCATCATAGACTCAGCGACCGGAACGGCTCTAATACCAACGCAAGGATCATGCCTACCCTTTGTTTTAATTTTAATTGCTTCATTATTTAGATTTATAGAGCTTTTTTCTTTAAGAATAGAGCTCGTGGGCTTAACTATAAATCTTGCTACGATAGGCTGTCCAGATGAAATCCCTCCGAGTATTCCTCCAGAATGATTAGAGCCAAAGTAATAATCTCCTTTATTATCTGGAAAAATCTCATCATTTGACTCTTCACCTGTTAAAGAAGCTAAACCAAAACCAGAACCAATTTCGACCCCTTTAACTGCATTTATACTCATCATAGCTTCAGCAATTTGACTATCTAATTTTTTATATACAGGACTTCCTAAGCCTCTTGGAACATTTTCAGCAATAACTTCAATTATAGCACCTGTACTATTTCCACTTTTTCTTAAGCCATCTAAATATATTTCCCATTTTTTTACAGCTTCTCGATCTCCGCAGAAAAAAGGGTTATGATTAACTTCGTTCCAATTGAAATTTTCTCTATTTATTTTATTGGGGCCCATTTGAACAACACTTGCTCTAATTTTGATAGTTTTTTTTAACTTATGTTCTAAGATTTTAAAAGCTATTGCTCCAGCGGCAACCCTTACTGCAGTTTCTCTAGCACTCGATCTGCCACCACCCCTATAATCTCTGATTCCATACTTGTTTTGGTAAGTAATGTCTGCATGTCCAGGTCTAAATTGTTTAGCAATCTCAGAGTAATCTTTACTTCTCTGATCTTCATTTTTAATTTTAAGAGCAATAGGATGTCCTGTAGTTTTACCCTCAAAAGTTCCTGAAAGAATCTCAACAGTATCACTTTCTTTCCTTTGTGTGACAAACTTAGATTGACCTGGTTTTCTTCTATCCAAGTAATGCTGAATGTCCTTTTCTTCTATTGAAATTAATGGTGGAACACCATCAACTATGCATCCAATTGCTTTACCATGGCTTTCACCAAAGCTTGTAAATTTGAAAATATGTCCAAAAGAGTTGCTTGCCATTTTATTCTTTCAAATAGTTTCGTTTTGGTAAATTAATACTCTTTTTTTTCTGGAGACATATCTGGTGCGTCAATTGCTTTCATGCCGACAACATGATAGCCACAATCAACATGATGAGTTTCACCAGTTACGCCGGCTGATAAGTCTGACAAAAGATAAACTCCACATCCACCAACATCATTTAATGTAACGTTTCTTCTCAATGGAGAATTATACTGGTTCCATTTTAATATATATCTGAAGTCACCTATACCGCTAGCAGCAAGTGTCTTAATAGGGCCTGCGGATAAACTATTAACTCTAATTCTATCACTTCCTAAGTCAGCCGCTAAATATCTTACTGAAGATTCCAAAGCAGCCTTTGCTACTCCCATTACATTATAATGTGGCATCACTTTCTCTGCGCCATAATATGTTAATGTAATCATTGAACCACCATTAGGCATCATCCTAGCAGCTCTTTGAGCTATTGCGGTAAATGAATAGACAGATATGTCCATTGTTTTATAAAAATTTTCCCTTGTAGTATCAACATACTCACCTTTTAATTCTTCTTTGTCTGAATAGGCTATTGCATGAACTATAAAGTCAATAGTGTCCCATTTTTCTTTTAATAATTTAAAGGTTTTTTCAATTGCTTCATCGCTAGAAACATCGCATGGTATTATAATATTAGAACCAACTTTTTCAGCAAGAGGTCTGACTCTTTTCTCAAGTGCATCACCTTGATAAGTGAATGCTATTTCTGCTCCTTGTTTGGCAACTGCTTCAGCTATACCCCAAGCTATAGACCTGTCATTAGCTACCCCCATAACTATACCACGTTTACCATTCATGATTCCGTTATTGAGCTTTTCTTGTTCCATAATTAACTTCCTGATTTTTAGTAAAGTAACTAAATTAAGATAATTTTATATAATACTATTATATAATTAATTACTCTAATTTAATATATCTAATATTAAAATTTGAAATTTAATTAAGAGAGTAACTTATCTTCTTTGTTAATGTTATTAAATCACCAGGATTATATGATCTATTACTATTGAAAGATATAGTTTCACCATCTACATCTACAATTAATTTATATCCACTTATTCGTTCTGTTGTTTCAGTATGTATAACTCTTTGGATACGACAAACTTCTTTCTCAACAAAATTTTGGTTTGCAGTTGCCTTTTCACTTCTAACAACTTCTGATCCAATTAAAGCTCCTAAAGCTGTAGCTCCTGACTTACCTCCACCTTCGCCAATCCTATTTCCAATGGCGCCTCCAATTAGCGCTCCTATAAAATTATCTGCTCCAAATTTATTAGCTTCTTGATTTACTGGGACTCTTTGAATGGAGCATCTTTTCTCATCTCTTGGTACTTTCTGCGTAGAATATGTTTTAAGCACTTCAACAGATGATATAGATCCAGTTACCTGATAAAAATTTGTTTTAGAGTAACTGTTG
>QBXD01000044.1 GCA_003283875.1 SAR116 cluster bacterium AG-321-A13
CATTAATGTATGCAGTATTGATCAATCACAAAAAAAAGAAATATCAATTAATATCCGATAAAAATAATAATATTAAATGTATTTTTAATTAATATTTTAAAATGACATTAGACTACCACAAACCTTACAACAATAGAGATCCAGATAGTTTATACAAATGGATTAAAAATGAAGATGGGATATTTCAGAGTTGTAATATATTTCATTTAATAGATTTCTTTAATGAAAATGAGAAAGGTAAACAAAGACATTGTTCTAAGGAATTTCACTTTTGTGAATGTGATTTTGAAAATGTTATAAAAGAATCTAGTGATCCAGATTTAATGAGAGTGTTTTTAACTGCAGCAAATATTATTGACGAAACTATTTATCATTTATTAAATCGTCATTACAAAGAATTTAGAACAATCTTTCCTTTACCTAGATTTGAATCACATAAGAAAAGAGGAGAAGTAGGAAATATAAACTTAATGCATGAAAGAAATCTTAATGAACAAGATAGATTATCCTATGGTCAGTTTAATTATAAAGTATTTGGTATATTGATTGATGGTATAAGATTTTATCGTCATAAAGAAACTGAACATGGATTTCTTGCAAATATAACTGAAAATAGTGAAGTATCAAATCAATATACATACGATTCATACGATGTTGCTAAGAGTATGCAGTCACAATCAAAGATGTGTGAAATGGCACCAGTTTTTTATTCAGTATTAAGAAGAGAGATTAAAACTAATAAAGTAGACATATATTAATTTTTTATCTTTATAATAAAACGGAATTTTATGACGTGACAATTACAATTACCATTTTAAACCATTTGTTAGATAAATAAATCTTTTTTAAGCTTAATTTTAATTTGTTAAGTAATCTTATTTTCTAATTCATTTTTTGAAACTATTTCAATCGTTTCTCTTAGAGAGTTTTCAAATGCATGAATAATTGTGTTTATTTCATTTTCTTCTAGGCCTTTAAGTTTATTCTTTTTAATCTCCACATTACACCATTTTGTAATTGCGAATTTTAACCATTGGCTTCTTAGAACTTTTCCTTCTTCCCTTCCTAATTTTTTTAGTTCTGAAGATAAGTTTATTTTGTCTTTTTCTTCAAACAACATCTTATTAAGTTTTAGATTTTTACTATCTTTAGTAAGAATTTGCTCTTCAACTTGGTCAATGTCTAATGTAGAAAGTATTTTTTCAATTTGCTTTATCGTGTGATCATTATTTTTTAAAACTATTGCTGCCAAATATCTTAATAAATGTTCCCTAGTATACTCATATTGTTTTTTTATTACATGTGGTTTTGGAAGAATTGATACATCTATAAATTGTTGTATTCTTCTAATATTTACATCAATGTAGTTACCACTTTTTTTAGATATCATTCGAAATTTATCTGGATTTTCATTCTCTAAATATATGATTTCATTAATTAAATCTTTTCTAGAACCTTTCCAAATTTTGTATTTTTTAAACAACTAATTCTCTCCTTTTATAATAAGTATTATCTTGAAATACTTTTTTTGGATCAGCAGTTTTAAAAAATCCTGCTTCTCTTAAAAATCTGTCTGCATTATACCAATACTGATTGTCTGCATTAATCCCACGTGGATCTGCGTTAAGACCTAGTACTCTAGTAGAAAAATTATAAAAATTTTCAACAAAGGTTTTATAATTAATTTGTTTTGTAGAGTAATGGGAAGTAATTCTTTTGTGGTTAAATGCAAAACTTTTAAGTGCTGCTTTAATATTTTGACCTCTGAAATAAAATGGCATAACTCCAACACCAAATTCCCATGTAAACCTATAATATCTGAAAGGGGAAATGATATCATATTTATACAAATCTCTAACTTTTAGTTTTGCCCATTTCTCAAAATCCAACTCAAATGGATCATCAATGTATGAAAGATAGTGAAATGCATCAGAGTGGAATTCTTGAAAATTAATAAATCTATTAAATGTAAAATTGATTTTATCTAAAATATCATACCTATCTCCGTCTAAATTTTCTACTTCCGAAAAGTTGGCCAACATTTCAAAAAAACTATTTCCACTTGAATAATTTCCAAAACCTGTGTCACCTAAAGAATTGATATTATAAATATACATTCCATATTTCTTATAATCCCGTTCTTCACTAAATTTAGATGAAAATTTTTTTTGCTCAAAGTGCTTTTCAATTGCTACTCGTCTATCCATTTTTTACTCCATAGTTAAATTATTAATAAAATATAAAATAAAAAAATAATTATGTCAACATATTAATATGTTAATCAACATATTAGTATATGCGAACAATTTAATCTGTAATAATTGTTCTTTAAAATCTTATTAATTCTAGGAGTAAAAAATAGAGAATTAATTTAAATACAATAAATATTTATTATAAAATTTTAATAAAAAAGGAGAGATACTTGCCCCTCCTTTTTTTATTAATTTAGTATGTTCTTAGAAGCAGGCAATGAACATACAAGTTTAGGCTTGTTAAAATTATACTAAGTATCCTCAAACTGCCTTCTTATATACTCATCCATATCTTCGCCTCTTTCTTCAGCATCCCAAAATTCCTGAAGAGCATTAGCTACTTCTTGCTGATAATCAGGACAGTTCATCTGGGAATATGTTACTCCAACTTCCATCAACTTTGACTTTTCGTAAAAATTGGACTTCCATACCAGCTGATGACCCTCGTATTCAATATTATCAAAATACATTACGTATGTTTCTAATTCTAAAACACGTGATTTAACTATTTCAAAAATATTATCAAAATGTTTCTCTAGAGGGTCACGATCATATTTTTCGCCAGTTTGTAAGCTATTAATTAGGTTTATTTCATCATTAGATGCATACGCCTCAATAACTTCAGGTGAAAAATAAATGTCTACTTTAACATCGTTTATCTTGTAGTTACCCAATAGGGATGTCTTTACATGATTGCTTGTCATATATTTCTCCTTTTTTTTACAATGTCAAACAGATGACGCAACTATATTGTTGAGTAAATTACGCCACATACTGATAAAATTGTGTTAGGAGGTATTCATTAATTATCCTTTAAAATAGCGTTTATTCTTTGTCAAATTTTTCATTAAAAAAGGGATGATTGATTGACATTTTTCCTCCACTTACTTTTTCTATTTCACTTCGAACTTTGTTACCTATCGATGAAACGGCTTTTAACTTTTTATCAAAAGTTCCATCGTCTTTCATTCTTACTAAGGACTCCATTATGTGTTTTGGTGGGAATGGTGTCTTATCTCCAAAATAGTGAATGTACTTCTTTAATAATTCTTCTGTCATATAAAATCTCCATTTTCTGTTGGAGAGAGGCATTATCCCCTCTCCTAAATTTTTGTTTTTTAATTCGCTTGCTCAAGAAAGTCTACGTCGGTTTCAAAACCTATATATCGAACACTTATTTCAAATTGCATTTTGTCTTCAATCCAATCAGCCTCAAAGAAAAGTACAGCTATTTTATTAGTTATGTAACTTGACTTGTGCCCTTTATTCATTAGATCGCCTATGTTATCTATTAAGGCTGCTCTCGCATGAAAGCTTGGGTAGAAAAACACAACTCTTTCGCAAAAAGATACTTCAGCTCTTTCAAGTCTATTATGGGTTTCAATTAAATAAACGGGGGTGTTGTCATTATGATGATTATTCATAATTATCTCCTTAGATTCACATTTCAAACAGATGGCGCAACTATATTGTTGAGTTAATTACGCCGCTACAAATTTGAATTGATCTATGAAGATTTCATAATATACTTATAGCTGTATATTATGTCATATTTAAGACATCGGTTTATAATAGAATAAAATTTAATTAAAGAGTCTAAGATGAGCTTTTCTATTTCAAGTATAATTGAAAGAATAGATGAAAATCAGATTTTTGTCCCTGCTTTTCAAAGAGAGTATGTGTGGAATAAAGATAATGCCAAAGAATTAATTGACTCACTTATTAAAGACTATCCTTTTGGAACTATGTTGTCATGGGACACTAATTCACCTCCTAAATTAAAAGGAAATCACAAATATAATTCTACTCAGGGCGCCATCAAAATTATATTAGACGGCCAACAAAGGATTACAACTCTGTATTTGTTAATTACAGGAAAAGTTCCACCTTATTACAAGGAAGACGAAATCAAACATAATGTAAGAGACCTTTATGTACATCTTTTAGATCTTGAACTTTCTTACTTTAAAAGAACTATAATGGAAAATTCACCATTCTGGGTAAATATTACTGACATATTTAAAAAGGAAATAGATTTATTTGTTATTTTAGAGAAATATAGAGAACAAAATGGAAATGATTTAGAGCGAGATAAACAAAGATTAATTAATGAAAATATTAGAAAAATTGAAAATATACCGGATAAAATTTTTCCTGAACAAGTTATACCCGTAAAAGCAACTACCAACGAAGCCATAGACATATTTTATAAAGTCAATGATGGTGGAATTAAATTAACTGATGCTGAATTAGCACTAGCGCAAATTTCAGGATATTGGCCAGAAGCAAGAGATTTGTTTAAGGCTAAATTAAATGAATTATCAAAAGACGGTTTTAAGTTAGAATTAGACCATGTAATATATGCTGTTTTGGGCTGCATGTATTATATCGGATCAGATATGAAAAAACTACATTCCGAAACAAATTTAGTAAGGATAAAAGAAGTTTGGGGTCAACTAGATAAAAGAATATTAGATTATGTATTTAATATTTTAAAATCTAGAGCTTTTGTTGATCATAGAAAAGAAATTAACTCAATTTATGCTATAATTCCTCTAATTGTATTTAGCTTCAAAAATGAAAATATATGGACAGAAACTGAAATTAAAAAAGCCATAAAATGGTTTTATTATTCTCAAATAAGAAAAAGATATGTAAATCAACTTCAACAAAAACTAGATTACGATTTAAGAATTATTAAAAACAACCCTCAACCTTTTGACGAGTTACTTTCTGTTATAGAAAATGAAAATAGACTTAAAATTCTACCCGAGGAATTTGAAAGAGTAAATATTTTACATCCATTGTGGTCAATGATGAAATTTTATTTTAAATCGCAAAATGCAATATGTTTTACAACTGGTTTATCGATTAGAAAAAATATGGGACGACAATATGAATTAGAGTGGGATCATATTTTTCCGAAGTCTAAACTAAAAGAAAATGGTTATTCTATCGAGAATTATAGTAAATATCAATTAGCGCAAGAAATTACTAATCGGTCTATTTTAACTAAAATCGCAAATAGAAAAAAATCAGACCAACCTGCAAAAAATCATTTAATGATAGTGAAAAAAAATTTTCCTGAAGCTCTAAAATTACAAGTTATACCAGATAATGAAAATCTATGGGATCTTAATAATTTCGAGAATTTTTTAATCACAAGAAGAGAAATGTTGGCAACATCAATTAATAATTTCTTAAACAATATAACTGACAATGATCCCATTATTGAAAGAAATGCAATAAATATTGAGGATATAATTTTTAATGGAGAAAATCAGGCTGTTGAATTTAAGAAATCTATAAGATGGGACTTTAATAAAGAAGAAAACGATAAAGCAAGAGAAGATGACATAATAAAGTGCATTGCTGCTTTTGGAAATTCTGAAGATGGTGGAACTTTATTTATAGGAGTGTCAGATGATCAAGAAATTATTGGCTTAGAAGCAGATTATAAATGTTTAACCAAAAAGAAAAATGGGAACAAAGATACTTTTGAAAATCATTTAAGAGAAGTTACAACAAGAGAATTTGGAGTTGTATTTTCGTCTCAGAAAATTAACGTATCATTTCCAAATGTAAATAATTATGAAATATGCATGGTAGATGTTGAACCAATTTCAAAAGCAAGCGACTTATTGTTTGTTAGTAAGAAAGATACAAATGGACAGACAAAAAAAATTCTTTACTTGAGGAGTGGTAATTCATCAAGAATTATCCCTCAAGAAGAAATGGAAGCTTTTATTAGAGAAAGATTCTAATCTTATAAGTACCATTTATTAATAAATAAAATAGACTTGTTCTAAATTTAATTCTTATAGTAAACAAGGGATTAATAAGGGGACAATTATAATTATTTTTTAAATAAATCATTAATTACAATGACTTAAACAAAAATTTGACAGACCCTCCCTCCGCCATAATATTATATTAATATATTGATTTTATTGTATTTATTTATATAACAAAATATATACCCACAACTCTACCCACAATAAAGTATAAGAATAAACTTATATATTATTGTGGGGTTACTGCACCCTTTTTCCAACCAACATGAAGCTTTGGTCAAGGGGTGGTCTGCCCATTGACCGTAGTCCATGAAGCATGAACCAGGGTTCAAGGATAGAATGGTGGAGTGAGTGGTATGTAATTTAATTTGAAATACGTTTAATTCTATTTAATGTCAATTTTATGAAAAATTACTAATTTACGGCCGGGTAATTTTAATTTTAAAAGAAGTGTAAACTCCATGAATAACAAAAAATCCAATTTAAATATTGAAAATATAGAATTTAAGTCAGATGGGATAACCTTAAGGGGAAAGTTAATTACTGCAGAAGAAAATGTAAATTTACCAGTGTTAATTATGACTCATGGTTCTTCTGCTACATATAATATGGCTGTTATTGATTACGCTTATGAAATAAGCAAATCAGGTTTTGCTGTTTTAGTTTATGACCATCCCAGTATAGGTTCAAGTGATGGAGACCCCAGAGTAGAAATTGAACTCTGGAAACAAGCAAGAGGATATAGAGACGCAATATCTTTTTTAGAAAAAAAACCAAATATAGATAATAATAAAATAAACATTTGGGGAGATAGTTTTTCTAGTTGGGTTACAATGTTAGTATCTGTTGTTGACAGCAGAGTTTCTTCTTTAATTATTCAAACTACAGCAATTGGCGATCAGTTTTTTGAATATGATCAAGGAGACGAATATTTAAAAAAATTAAAAAATATTTATTTTAATTCAAATCTAAATGAGTTTGAAAGGGATGTCATTGGACCATTACCAATGGTGTCACCATTCCCAGAAGTACAACCATCATTTTTGAATTTTCCTCAAGCATATAAATGGTTTATTGAATTTGGCGGAATGCCTAATTCAAATTGGAAAAATTGGATAACAGTTGTCACTTTAAAAACGCCTATAAAACCTCTTCCATCTTATCTTGTGAAATTTATTAAATGTCCAACTTTAGTAATATATGCATTAGATGATGAAGTCTGGAGGGCAAATCCAATAGTTATGGAAAAGTGTTATAAACTAATAAATGCTCCAAAAGATATTGTTAAGATTGATGGTGGACATTTTGGTTTACTTTATCCTAGATCAGAGTGCTTTAACAAAGTGTTGGATGAGAACATAAATTTTCTAAAAAAATATAATTAATTGAATGAATTAAATAGTTGAATATGAAAAATGAATAATTCTAAATTTGAACTACACAAAGAACAAAAACAAATAGAATTACTTAAGATACTTGCTAAAGGGTGCAAGAAACACCCTGCTTATAGGGCTATTAGAAAAGCAACAGAACGTTGTGAAGAGTGTGTATTTGTTTGGCAAGCTAGAGTTGAGCTTAATAAGATTGAAGAAAACTGAGGAGTAATAATAAAGAATGACTGATAACTTAGTTCTTAAAGATATTATCAATGCAAAACGAAAGAATCCATACACAGAAAACAAAACTATTAATCAGTTGCGAGAAGAAACTAGAATTGCTGGTTCTTTAATTCCTTTGCCAGAGAATATTAAATTCGAAAGAATACTAGCTGAAAATGTTTACGCAGAATGGATTACATGTGGAGAAGTTGATACTGACAAAACATTTATGTTTATTCATGGCGGTGGATACTATAGAGGCTCAATTGCTGCAACACGTGCAACCGTTGCAAGGATATCTGCTGAAGCTAAAGTGAGATGTTTATCAATAGAGTACAGATTAGCTCCAGAACATCCTTTTCCAGCTGCTATTGATGATACATATACAGCTTATAATTGGCTTATTAAAGAGGGCTTGAAACCTAAAAATATTATTGTTAGTGGGCAATCTGCTGGTGGTGGATTATGTTTAGCATTACTGCTGAAAATTAAAGAAAATAATGGTTTCCAGCCAAAAGGTGCTGTTGCTTTAAGTCCTTGGACAGACCTTTCTCAATCAGGTAAAACAATGATTACGAATGCAAATATTGATCCGGTAATTAGTAAAAAATATCTTGATAGAATGGCTAATTTATACCTTTCCAAGACCCCAAGCTTTACCCCTTTAG
>QBXD01000045.1 GCA_003283875.1 SAR116 cluster bacterium AG-321-A13
TGAGGACTGTTTTATTAAAAGATATTATTAACGGAGATTTTGTTTTTTATACAAATTATGAAAGTCGTAAATCTGAAGAGATAAATGAAACAGCAAAAGGTGCTATTTGCTTTTATTGGAAAAGCTTAAACCGTCAAGTGAGGTTGGTTGGAAGTATACAAAAGGTTTCTGGTGAGATTTCTGATAAATATTACAAATCTCGGTCAAAAGGTAGTCGAATTGGCGCTTGGGCGTCAAAACAATCAAAAGAATTAGAATCTCGAGAAGTTTTGATGGAAGAAGTAAAATTATTTGAAGCTAAGTACAACGATGATATACCTCGTCCAAGTTTTTGGGGCGGTTTCGCTCTAAAACCTGTTGAGTTTGAATTTTGGGAAGATGGTAATTTTAGATTACACGACAGATTTATTTTAAGGCCTACAAAGATAAAAAATGAATGGATTGCTAAACGTCATTATCCTTAGGATTTATGTCTATTTTTTCTTAATTCTATTAAGCTCATTATTATAAAAATGATATAGAAAATTATAAGTAATCCCAAAAATAAACCAAAGCCTGCTTTGTACGCTTCTATTGAATATCCACTTTGTTTTCCTGGTTCAATTATTTGCATGATAAATCCAATTGCATACTGAACGATAAAAGCCATTAAAAAACATATTAAATTTATAGCTGTAGACGCGCGAGCTGCATAACTTGTTGGAAAGTGTTGACTTAGACCAGCGTAAGCTAATGTTGCAGCCAATGACGTTATGCTTAAAACAACCCATGGCCATATAGCTTTTGGTATTAACCCAAATGTTATTATAGTGAATGGTATTATAAAAACTAGTAATGCCCCACCCATTACGCCAACGGGAGAAATATTGAATCTTCTTAAATAATCTGTAATTACACCTAAAGATGTTGTCCCAATGGTCATCATGATTGTTGAAATAAAAAGGATGTTAGCAATTTCTTTTTTATTAAAATTACCTATATCAGAAAGCCAGGGTCCTGCCCATAACCCTAATATTGCAAGTCCAGTTCCTCCGGCGATTCCGGATAATGGACCAATTCTCCAAAAAGCATAGCTAGTATAAATATCTTTTAATACTTCCAAAATTGGTAATGTTTCCTCTTTGTTAAGAGTTTCTTTTTTTTCTGGAACTACTAAAAAAATTAATAGTCCAATAAAGATTGTAGTTACTCCAAGGAATAAATAAACTCCTCTCCAATCAGTTATTTGTAATGCCATTTCCAAAGGTGTCGACGCTACAATAGCACCCATGCCACCTGCTGACATGAATAGACCTATTAGAAGTGGGAGTCTTTCTTTGGGGAACCAAACGGCAAAAGCTTTAAATGCACCCATTAAAGCGCCGGAAACTCCTAACCCTATTAAACCACGAGCTATAACAAGTGACCAAACGTCATTTCCCAGACTGAATAATATAGCTCCAGTAGCAGCTACTAAAAATAGAATACTTTGAACTCTTCTAGCGCCATATTTATCAAGTAGAACTCCTAAGGGTAATTGAAACAGTCCAAATGTTAAAAAATATGCAGATGTAATTAAGCCAAGTTGTTCTGCATTCAGACTTAAATCATCACTTAAGTAGGGAGCAAGAACCGCATTAGTAGATCGGTAAAGGTAAGATAAAAAATATCCGCAAGCGAAAGGTAAAAAAATAAAAGTAAATTTTTGAAAGTTTGTTTCAGGAAGAATATTCATTCGTCTCATATCTGTAAAACTCCAAAAAATATTGTTGAATAAATGATTTATAGACTTTGAAATTAGATTCGATCAAATTAGTATATCAACTCTTACAATTGTAGCATAATGATTAGAAAGTTGACGTTTTCTTTTAAGAGTATTTATAATGATTGGCAAGGAGAGTTATATGAGAATATCTAATGAAATTATAAATATTGTTCCTGAAATCAAAAAATGGAGGCAACAATTGCATGCACATCCAGAGCTTGGATATGAAGAGGAATGGACATCTAATTTTGTTGCAGAAAAACTAGAATCTTTTGGCTTAGAGATTCATAGGGGATTAGGAAAAACTGGAATTATTGGGGTTTTAAAGGGCCTTGACCCTACCCTTGGTGGTGGAGGGAATAAGGCAATTGGTTTAAGAGCAGACATGGATGCTTTACCTATGACTGAAGAAAATAACTTTTCTTATAAATCAAAATTTGAAGGCCGCATGCATGCATGTGGTCACGATGGTCACACAGCTATGTTACTTGGAGCAGCTAAATTATTATCCTTAAAAAATGATTTTAATGGAACAGTATATTTCATATTTCAGCCAGCAGAAGAAGGTGGTGGTGGTGGCCTTGCAATGATAGATGATGGTTTGTTTGAACAATTTCCTATGGATAGTGTGTGGGGGATGCACAATTGGCCAGGTATGAATGAAGGTACTGTTGCTATACATAAAGGTTCTGTAATGGCTGCTGCCGATAAATTTGAAGTTACCATAATTGGAAATGGTGGTCATGCGGCAATGCCTCAAGCAACAAATGATCCTGTTTTAGCAGTTACTGCTATTGTTCAAGCCTTGCAGCAAATAGTTTCACGTAAACAAAATCCACTTGATGCTGTTGTTGTTTCTGTAACTCAAATTAATGCAGGATCTGGATTTAATATTATACCTCAAAAAGCAGATTTCATTGGTACTATTAGGACTGTTAATCCTGTTACCAGAATAAATGTTCATAAACAGTTTATAGAAATATGTAATGCAACAGCACTGGCTTATGGATGTGTAGCAGAGGTATCTGTTATTAAAGGTTATCCAGTAACGGTAAATGATGTTCAATCTAGTGAAAAAGCAATTCAAGTTTCGTCTAATTTATTTGGTAAAGACTCAGTGAAAACTAACATGGCTCCTTCTATGGGAGCAGAAGATTTTGCTTACATGTTAGAAAAAGTTCCAGGATCATATATTTGGTTGGGTGCAGGTGAGGGAAAGTCAGGTTGTATGCTTCATAATACTAAATACGATTTTAATGACAATATTATACCTTTGGGTATTTCATACTGGGAGAAATTAGTTAAATCAGAATTACCTCTTAGATAATATTAATAGACTTGTTTACAGTTTACTAATATATATCCATATATGAAAAACATTTTATTATTAATAATTGTGGCATCATGTGTACTTCTAATAATCACAATTTTTGCAATCAATCTGTGGTTGCAAATGTCAGACGTTGCAATTAGCTACAATGGTAAGATTGCGATCTTTCTGGGCGCTTTTTTTACTATATTGTTAGGTTCTGGTCTAATGTCCTTGGCTTTCTTTTCTTCTCGACATGGATTCGATGAGCAAGTGGACCATGATTTAGAAGATTTATTCAAAAAATTCAAAGATCGTTAATATTTAGACAAATATTATTTTTTGTTTTTTGCCGATAAATTAGGAGTTTCATTATACAAAAAATCTTTAAAGAATTATCTCAAAAAATATCAGATAATGAATTACAATTTTCGAATCTGAAATTTTCATCAATATTAAAGTTTAAAACAGAAATTTTAGCAGGCTTAACAGTTGCTCTAGCATTAGTGCCTGAGGCTGTGTCTTTTTCATTTGTTGCTGGAGTTCATCCTTTAGTAGGCTTATACGCGGCTTTTATAGTTGGATTAATCACGTCTTTAATTGGAGGGAGGCCTGGTATGATTTCCGGTGCGACAGGTGCATTAGCAGTTGTTATGGTTGCTTTAGTTTCTTTACACGGTGTTGAGTATTTATTTGCCACGGTTGTATTAATGGGAATCTTTCAAATTACTGCTGCTTTTTTAAGATTAGGGAAATTTATTAGACTAGTTCCTTATCCTGTTATGCTTGGTTTTGTGAATGGTTTAGCCATTGTTATTTTTTTAGCTCAAATGTCCCAATTTCAAATAACAGATTTATCTGGAAACAAACAATGGATGGAAGAACAAACTTTGCTAATTATGCTTTTGCTTGTAATTATTACCATGATTGTAATATGGGTGATGCCTAAGATAACTACTATTATTCCAGCCCCTTTAGCAGGCATAATCTTCGTAGCTGTGCTTGTTATATCACTAGATATAGATGTTCCTCGTGTAGGTGATCTTGCTTCCATAAAAGGAGGGTTACCAACATTTCATATTCCATCAGTTCCTCTTAATACCGACACTCTTTTAATAATACTTCCATATGCCTTGATTTTAGCAACAATTGGTTTGATTGAGAGTTTATTAACGCTCAATTTAGTGGGTGATATTACTGGAAAAATTGGAGGGGCATCTCAGGAGTGTGTCGCTCAAGGTATTGCTAATATGGTAACTGGGTTTTTTAGTGGTATGGGTGGTTGTGCAATGATTGGTCAATCAATGATTAATGTAAAATCTGGTGGCCGTACAAGAATATCTGGTATTACGGCATCTTTGTTTTTACTCTTATTCATTGTAATTGGATCTTCTCTTATCGAGCAAATTCCTTTAGCAGCATTAGTTGGTGTTATGTTTATGGTAGTCATTGGTACTTTTGCTTGGCAGAGTATTTTGGTTATTAAACGTATTCCAAGAACAGATGTGGTTGTTATGATAATTGTAACTGCCATTACTGTTATCTACGATTTGGCAATTGCGGTTATATGTGGAGTTATTGTTTCGGCTCTTGCCTACGCTTGGAATAATGCAATTCGTATAACAGGCAATGTTGCAATAGATGATAATGGTAACACAATTTATTATATAGAGGGTCCTTTGTTTTTTGGATCTGTCCAAGGCTTTTCAGAAATATTCAATATAGAAAGTGATACTGATATCGTAGTTGTTGATTTTATCAATAGTCGTGTCGTAGATCAGTCAGCGTTACAAGCAATAGAGGATCTTGCTGTTAAATATAAAAAAAGAAAGAAACAGTTACAATTGAGACATCTATCAACGGACTGTCATTCCTTACTAAGGAAGGCTGGTCAGTTAGTCGTAGATGCTGATGACGATCCTAGTTACGGTTTAGCTGTTGACTATGGTGTGAAACCAGGAGCTTTTGGAAAAACTCATTAATTTGTTCAATTCTGTTGCAGTCATATTTCAACACTCCAACATTTTTTTAAGACTTGACTCTTAGTTAATTTTGTAGGAGAACAAAACATGAACAAAATATGTCTGGAATTAAAAATGATGAATTTAGAAGTAACTAAAAAAATCCTAGCCCAAAATGGACACTATAAAATTCCTAATAAACTAGAAGTATTTAAGCCGTGCTTAAATCATTCTCAAACTTTTCCTCTTTATAGCTCTAAAGTTTCAGCGGGTTTTCCTTCTCCTGCAGATGATAACTTAGAAAAAAGTTTAGATTTAAACAGTTATTTAATTAAACGTCCAGCTGCAACCTTTTTTGTTCGTGTTAACGGTGACTCAATGATTAATGCTGGTATCAATGATAATGATATTCTGGTTGTGGATAGAAGTGTTAAACCAGCACATGGAAAAGTAATTATTGCTGTTTTAGATGGGCAAATGACTGTTAAAAGATTATATAAGCGTTCTGGTAAAATAATATTGATGCCAGAAAATGATTTATACAAACCAATTGAAATCCAAGATCATATGAACATGGAAATTTGGGGAGTAGTTACAAGCTCGGTTCACTTTTTATGATATGTATGGATTAGTTGATTGTAATAATTTTTATGTTTCTTGTGAGCGAGTATTCAATCCATCGTTGAGAGACAAGCCTGTCATAGTATTATCCAATAATGATGGCTGTATTATCGCCAGATCTAATGAAGCAAAAACTCTAGGTATACCCATGGGTGCTCCATTACACTTATATAAGACACTGATAAAGCAAAATAAGATTTTGGTATATTCTTCAAACTATACTTTGTATGGAGATATGTCTTCTCGAGTAATGAACTCACTAAGTTATTTTGTACCTGATATGGAAATATATTCTATTGACGAAGCCTTTCTTAGTTTAAAAAAATTTAATAATAAAACTTTATTAGATCAAATGTTTAGAATTAGACAATCTATTTATCAATGGACAGGTATACCTGTTTCAATTGGAGTAGGTCCTACTAAAACGTTAGCAAAATTAGCAAATAAGATGGCTAAGAAACATTCGTCTAACGGCATTTATATTTTAACGATATCAAATCAATTGACTAATATATTAAATGATCTTCAGTTAGAAGATATTTGGGGAATATCAAAAGGTTGGGCTAACCGTTTGAAGGCTATAGGAATTAATAATCCTCTTCAATTACAACAATCAGATCCTTGTAAGATAAGAAAGTTAATTTCAGTTGTTGGTGAACGTATTGTTTATGAGTTAAGAGGAAATTCTTGTCTTGCTTTAGAAGAGGTAGTGAGTAAAAAATCTATTACAGTTTCTAGATCTTTTGGCAAAATGATTAATGATAAATATAATCTAAAAGAAGCATTGGCAAATCATGTAGCAAGAGCAGCAGAGAAACTTAGGCATCAAGACTGTTTATGTGGAGAAATTTGTGTTTTTATTAATACTAATCGTTTTAGAAAAAAAGATTTACAATATAATAATAGCGCAACATTAGTTTTTAACGATTTGACTAATAATACAGCTGTCATAATTCAACAAGCATTTAAGTTATTAGAAAGTCTTTATCGTCCAAATTATAATTACAAAAAAATTGGAGTTATATTACTTGATCTAAAACAAAGAAAAAAAGATTTTATAAATAAAGATTATATCATCCAGAGTAACTTATTCACATATAACAAAAATGAAAAGATAAATGCTAGTCAATCTGATATTCACATGAAAATTTTAGATGGCATAAATGCTAAAATGGGAAAAATGACAATATTTTATGGTTCTCAAGGAATTGTAAAGCAACGAAGAAGAGAAAAAAAAGAAGAAGACAAATGGAGAATGCGGTCTGGTTACAAATCCCCTTTCTATACCACCAATTGGAATGATATATTAAAAGTATCATAGAATAATGGTAATACTAAGATTTGTTATTTGAAGGAAGAGGAATACAACTTAGACCTGAAGTCCATAGCTCTGCACAAACTGAACGCGCCTGGTATTCGACCAATTCAATAAATCTAACTCTCCATAAATATTCTAATTTTTTATTTTCATTGTTAGTTTTAGTTATTTTACTTAGAGAAGCTGGTAAATTACCAAGTTGTTCTGGAACAATGTTTCTGGCATTACGGGCTGCTTTATGGGCATTTAATCTATTCTTAAAAGCACCTATTTGTATAAACCAGTCATCTTGTAAACTATTGGACGGTGAAAGATTAATAACTTTAGAAGGGATACTAAAATTTTTGACATTTTTATCTACAGCAGCAAGTTTAGGACGATTTTTAGGTAGTTCTGATGGCTTTGCTATTCTAACAAGAGGTTTAGAAGGAACCGTTTTAAAGTATTTATTAAGTAATTTAATCATATGTTTGTCGCGTGATCGTGCTTTTTTACCCCCAAAAACAACACCAATAATCCTTTGACCATTTCTTTCTACTGAAGCTACAAGATTAAAGCCAGAAGCATTAGTGTAACCTGTTTTGATACCATCAGTACCAGAGTAACTGCCTAATAAATTATTATGGTTGGTATATTTAACGCCTTTATAAACAAAAGATTTAGTTTTAAATAATTTAAATAAATTAGGATGATTTTTCCTAATGGCCATACCTAAAGTTGCCATATCTCTTGCAGTAGATAATTGACCCCTATTAGGTAAGCCTGACGCATTTTTAAATATTGTACGATTCATACCTAGCTTCTTGGCTTTTTTAGTCATTAGTTTAGCAAAATTTCTTTCAGATTTTCCTAAGTTTTCTGCGACAACTGTAGCTACATCGTTTGCTGATTTAGTAATTAAAGCCAAAATAGTATTCTTAACGGTAATTTTAGAGCCTGCAGCAAGGTTTAATTTAGAAGGTGGTTGTCTTGTTGCACGTTTAGAAATTGTAAATTTAGTGTTCATAGAGACTTTTTTAGATTTTAGCGCATCAAATATCATATATAAAGTCATGATTTTTGTTAAAGAAGCTGGATAATTTCGCG
>QBXD01000046.1 GCA_003283875.1 SAR116 cluster bacterium AG-321-A13
TTGATCTTATTTTTAAAAATGGAAAAATAGTTACAGAAAGTGGTGTTGAAAATTGTGACCTCGGCATTAGTGATGGACAAATTTCTGCAATAGGTGATTTAAGTGATAATGCAGAAGTAATAGAAGATGCAACAGATTTGCTAATCCTTCCAGGAGGTGTTGATGCCCACGTTCATATAGATCAACCATCAGGACCAGATGTTGAAATGGCTGATAATTTTCAATCCGCGACAATGTCTGCAGCTGCAGGAGGAAATACAACAGTTTTACCGTTTGCAATGCAAGAAAAAGGGCAATCACTTAGAGAGTGTGTTGAAAACTATCATAAAAAAGCCAAAGATAATTTGTATATTGATACTTCTTTTCATTTAATAATCAGTGATCCTTCCCCCCAAGTTTTAGGACAAGAACTCCCAGCTCTAGCTAGGGATGGTTATACGTCATTTAAAGTCTTTATGACATATGACGATCTAGTGTTAAATGATGAAGAATTATTGAAAGTTTTTGAAGTAGCTAAAAAAGAAAAAACTTTGGTAATGGTTCACGCAGAAGGCTATGATGCTATAAGATATCTTACTAAAAAATTAGAAGAAGAAGGTAAAGTTGCTCCCTATTTTCACGGTATATCAAGACCACAAATCGTTGAAAGAGAAGCAACGCATAGAGCTATTAGTCATGCACAAATAGTAGATATACCAATTGTAATAGTTCATGTTTCAGGCAATGAAGCTCTGTCGCAGATTAAGTGGGCCAAAGAAAAAGGTATTAGAGTTTTTTCTGAAACATGTCCTCAATATATCTGTTTAACTGAAGATGATATGAAAGGACTAAACATGGATTTTGAGGGCGCTAAATACGTTTGCTCCCCTCCTCCAAGAGACTTGGAAAGTCAAGAAGCTATTTGGGAAGGTATAATTGACGGCACCTTTGATATTTTTTCTTCTGATCATTGTCCATTCAAATTTAAAGATAAAAAAGGTAAAGACAGACCTGGTGCAAGGACGTCTTTTAAATGGGTTCCCAATGGTATACCAGGAGTAGAAACTAGACTTCCAATATTATTTTCAGAAGGTGTAAGTAAGAAAAGAATTTCTCTTGAGAGATTTGTAGAGTTAACTTCTACAAACCCAGCAAAAATGTATGGCTTACATCCACAAAAGGGTTCAATTAAAATTGGATCAGACGCAGATTTAACTATTTGGGATCCGAATAAAATAGATACTATCAGGCAATCTGATTTACATCATGGCTCAGATTATACCCCATTTGAGGGAATAGAAGTTAGAGGTTGGCCAATACAAACTTGGCTTAGAGGTCAAAAAATTTACGAAAAAAATAAATTTTTAAAACAAAATAATCTTGGGCAATACATTTCTAGGGGATTTTCTTCTCTATAGTATTCTTTAAAAGGAAAGTATTATGACTGACAAAAATAATTCTCAAACTTTAGTGAATTTAGCATCCCCTAAAATGGGTACTAAAATTTTAAGTGTTTCTGACGAATTTTTTGGTGAAGCGATCCGCATGCTTAGTGATAAGGAGCCAGTCTTTATTGAAGATAAATTTGATGAACACGGAAAGTGGATGGATGGATGGGAAAGTAAAAGAAGAAGGGATGGTGGGAATGACTGGGTTATAATAAAACTTGGCTCCCCTGGCGTAATATCAACTATTGAAGTAGATACTAGTTATTTTACTGGAAATTTTCCTCCATTTTTTTCTTTAGAAGGTTGTTACAGTTCAGAAATTCCAAATGATGATGATGATGATGATTGGATTTTATTAAAAACAAAGACTTCCTTAATAGGTGATAAAAAAAATAATTTTGATATCAAATCTAACAAAACTCTTAATTATATAAGGTTGCAAATTTTTCCTGATGGAGGTGTTGCAAGATTAAGACTATTTGGTGAAGTAAAATATGATTGGGGCAAGTTTAAAAATAACGAGTTAATTGAATTATCTTCTCTAAATCTAGGTGGATCAATTGTTGCTTTCAATAACGCCCATTACGGAGATGTTTCTGCTCTTCTTTCAGAAGGGAGAGGTAAAACTATGGGAGACGGCTGGGAAACAAGACGTAGAAGAGAGCCAGGCAATGATTGGATTATTATTAAGTTAGCAAAAAAAGCTATGATTAAAGAAATTGAAATAGACACAGCCCATTTCAAAGGTAACTTTCCAGATAAAGCATCAATACAAGCAGCTTCAGTTTCTGAAGTAGTTAGTAGTAATGAGAATATAATCAAAGACTCTGAAAAATGGGATTTAATTTTAGATCAAACTAAATTAAAGGCTGATAACGTTCATAAATTTAGTCTTGATTTAAATCCACAAAAAGAAGCAACACATATTAGGCTAAACATTTATCCAGATGGTGGCGTTTCTCGACTTAGAATATTTGGAATAATATCAAATGATTGACAACCTCCAGATTGAAAAATTAAATAAAGAAAATTTTTTACCATTTGGCGATATAATAAATAAAAGTTTTGCTTCAAGTAAATTATCTATTAATCAAGGAACAACTATCAGGCATCATAATATTTCAGAATTAAAATTATCAGATCAAAATGGAATACCTGCGATATCAATTTTTTCAGGATCTCCAAGAGAATTTCCTATTAAAATTAAAATAATGGAAAAACACCCCATTGCTTCACAAAGTTTTTTGCCAATCCAAAACCATAATTGGTTAATAGTTGTATCTATGGAAAAAAATGAGTTGCCTGATTTAGATACTTTAAGATGTTTTAACGTAGATGGAAGTGTTGGTATAACCTACAAAGCAAACGTGTGGCATCACCCACTATTAGTAAAAAAGAAACAAGATTTCTGGATTATTGATAGAATCAAAGATAAAGAAATATCTTCAACTAATCTAAAAGAATATTATTTTAAACAGAATGAAATTAGGATTATAAAAATTTAAATTTCTAATAGTTTTTTTGATGCCTCTTTGTGTTTCTCTAAAAACAAACCAATATCAATATTATTTAGATTACCTTTTTCAGATATAATTTTACCGTTACATATTGTGTAAGCTGTTTGCATTGGTGAACATAAAACTAGAGCTGCTAAAGGGTCACTCCAGGTTCCAGAAAGCGCAATACTATTTAAATCATATATTGCAAAGTCAGCTGCCTTGCCTTCCGAAATTTGGCCAATATCATTTCTATTCAAAACATTAGCACCACCCCGAGTTGCAGTATACAAAGCTTCTCTTGGTGAAAATTTGTTTGCGCCCAAGTTAACTCTTTGTAAAAGCATTGCTTGTCGGGCTTCATTTAAAAGATTTCCACTATCGTTTGAACTCGAACCATCGACGCCTAACCCAACATTAACACCTTCATCAATACATCTTCGTATAGGTGCTATCCCACTAGCTAATCGCATATTAGAACAAGGACAATGAGCAATCCCCGTACGCGTTTTTGAGAATAAATCTATTTCTTTTTCATTTAATTGGACACAGTGTGCATGCCAAACATCATTTCCAACCCAACCTAATTCTTCAATATATTGTCCAGGCCTCATTCCAAATTTTTCTTCAGTGTACACAATATCTTCTATATTTTCTGCTAAATGAGTGTGCATACCTACTGAATATTCTCTAGCTAAACTTGCCGTTTCTTTCATTAAATCTTGACTTACACTGAATGGGGAACAAGGAGCCAAAGCTATTTTTAACATCGCAAAATCAGAGCTATCGTGAAATTTTTCAATTACTCTTTGACAATCTTTCAAAATAGAATCTTCATTTTCAGTAAGTGAATCTGGTGGTAAACCACCTTTACTCTCTCCAATACTCATTGATCCTCTAGTTGCGTGAAATCTACAACCAACATCTTTAGCTGCCTCAATCTGATCTTCAAGTTTTGATCCATTAGGAAAAAGATAAAGATGGTCACTTGAAGTAGTACAACCACTTAAGATCATTTCTGATAAACCAATTAATGACGATATATATATATCTGAGGGGCCAATTTTATTCCAAATAGGATATAAGCTAGTTAACCATCCAAACAAAGATTCGTTTTGGGCTTTCGGATAACACCGTGTTAAATTTTGAAATAGATGATGATGAGTATTTACTAAACCAGGAATTACTACCATTTCAGATGCTTTGATTGTTATTCGTTTGTCATAATTAGGGTTTGAACATTCTCCAATTTCAACAATTTTTCCATTTTCACAATATATAGATTGATTAACAATTTCCCGTTTATTGTCATCCATAGTTGCAATAATTTTTGCATTTTTGATTAGTATATTTGACATAGGCTAGAATAATTCTCAGTAAATAATTGGGCATAGTAGCTTAACAAAATTTAAATACATTTTACAATTTATATTAATCTTGAAAAACTAGTTCATAATGAAACTTAAATATATACCAGATAAATTTTAAGCATAAATAGCTTTTAGAATTTCTGAAGGTGTTGCTGGAGAATTTAGGAATTCTGGCTTTGAGTCTTTTGATGCTGCTTTGATAGCTTCTTTTAAAGCTAGAAAGTGAGAAATAGCTAGAAGCAATGGTGGCTCACCAACAGCTTTAGATCTAAAAATAGTTTTTTCGTCATTATCTGCATTTTCTAATAATTTGACATTGAATATAGGAGGAACATCTCTACTTCCAGGTAATTTATATGTCGATGGACCGGTAGTTAATAATTTTCCATCTTGAGAAAAATGAAGTTCTTCACAAGTGAGCCAACCTAATCCCTGTACAAAACCACCTTCAATTTGTCCAATATCAATATTTTCATTTAATGATTTTCCACAATCTTGAACAATATCTGCTCTCAAAATTCGGTTTTCACCAGTATTTATGTCAATTAATGCTTCAGAAACAGCTGCTCCCCATGTAAAATAAAAGTAAGGACGTCCTTTTAATCTTCCTTGATCCCAATGTATTTTAGGAGTTTTGTAAAAACCTGTGGAGGAAAGTGAAATTCTATTTTCCCAACATGAAAAGGCTAACTCTGTAAATGATAGACTTTTGTTACCTGCTAGTATCCTACCTTGTTCAAAGATAATCTTTGACTTAGGTTTTTTAAATAATTGAGAGGCATGCTCAATCATTCTTTTTTTTATTGTAGAGGCTGCGTTCCATGCAGCCATTCCATTTAAATCAGAGCCCGAAGATGCAGCTGTTGCGGATGTGTTGGGCACTTCGGCTGTATTAGTTGAAGTTATATGTATCTGATCTAAAGGTACTTTAAAACACTCTGAAACTACTTGAGCTACTTTGACAAACAAACCTTGCCCCATTTCTGTACCTCCATGATTTAATCTTATAGATCCATCAGAATAAACATGTATTAAAGCACCAGCCTGATTGAAAGATGGTTTGTTAAACGAAATACCGAATTTTGCAGGCATAAGAGCAAGCCCTTTTCTAAACGGCAATCGATTTTTTTGTTGGGTAGAATTGAAGGTTTCAATTTGTTTCAATCTTTTTTTGTAATCACTTAATTTATAAGTTTCATCTAAAATCCATTCAATTCTTGGTTTAGAAACTATTTGACCATAAGGAGTAATTAGTCCGTTAGACTTAGAATAATAATTAACTTGTCTAACATAATCTAAAGATTTATTTAAAAACTGAGATATATTAAAAAGTATATTTTCAATTACCAACATACCTTGTGGACCACCAAAACCTCTAAAGGCGGTATTAGAGACGGTGTTTGTTTTACAAATATATCCATAAGCTTTTATAGACTTAATAAAATAACAATTATCTAAATGTGTTAAAGCTCTTGTCATCACTGGACCAGAGAGATCTAGTACATTTCCTCCGTTACTTAACAACGTAATATCAAGTGCATTGATTTTAGCATTACTTGAAAAACCTGCAGTGAAATAGACTTTAAAATTATGTCTCTTCCCTGAAGCTGTCATATCATTATGCCTGTTGAGACGTATTTTTACAGGTTGCTGAGTAATGAAAGCACATAAAGCTGATATTCCTGCAAAAATAGTTGCTTGACTCTCTTTACCTCCAAACCCACCACCTAACCTTCTAACTTTACTGTCTATTTTAGCTGATGGAATATTTAAAACTTTACTTACTCCATGTTGAACTTCTGTAGGATGCTGGGTGCTTGACCAAACAATGTATTCATCATTTTCTCCTGGAAAAGTGATCGCTACATGGGTTTCTAAATAAAAATGATCTTGACCACCAATTTCAAATTGACCAGTTTTTTTGAACTTAGAGTTCTTCATTTCTTTTTCAACGGAGCCTTTTTCCAATATAATTGGATCATCATGAAAAGAATTTTTACTATATGCATCGTCTAAGGTAAGTATTGGATCATCTAGATGATCTATTTCAATTTTTACCAAATCACTTGCATATTGAGCTTCTTGGAATGTTTTAGCCAAAACAACTGCAACGGGTTGTCCGTAATACGTTATAATATCATCAGCAAGTATAGGTTCACCATTTTTAATTGGGCCTATTTCATTTTCACCTGGAATATTTTTTGCTGTTACAGTTTTTGTATAAAAAGTTAAATTTTTTAATCGACTAAAATCAATTTTTTTTATTTTACCATATGCGCATTTTGACAAAACTAGTGCACCATGAAGAAGATTTTCTTGATCCGGAATATCATCAATGTAAATTGCCTGACCAGTTGTATGCCTTATTGATGAATCATGGATAGCAATTTTATTCATATCTAAAATTCCATAACTGTCATAGTTTTTATGTCATCTTCTAGGCACTGTTTTAGTCTTTTAAATAGTCCTTTAAAAGAGGTTCTTCTATATATTGAAGTTCCTCTTAGATCTGAAATTGGACGAATATAATTATCTATATTATCAATCGCTAGTTTGATTGCTTGATCAATATTTTTGTTAATCATTATTCTCGATAATTCATTCAAATCTTTTGGGATCTCTGCAACACCTCCTGCAGCAATATACAAATCTTTTATAATTTGATTTTGTGTCTTAATGTTTATTGCGAGTGAAATTGTTGAAATATCTTGATCAAATCTTTTAGATAATTTCCAAAAGAAAAGTTTATTACTTTTACTGGGAATAGGTATTTCAAGAGAAACTAAAATCTGATCTTTTTTAAGGATGTTTTTTCTATAGCCTTTAAAAAATTTGTTAATGGGTATACTTTCCTGCCCATCCTTTCCAAATATGTTTAATTTAGAGTTTAAAACTAAAAGTATAGGAGCCAAATCACCTATGGGGCTAGAAGTGCATAAGTTCCCTCCAATAGTAGCTTGGTTTCTAATTAAAGGAGAACCAAATCTTTTCAGAATTTCAATCATTTCAGGAATTTTATCTTTAACAAGTTCTAGGAAAGTTTCTATTGTTACAGAGCTACCTAATAAAATTTTATTATTAGATATTTTAATTTTTTTTAATTCTTCTATGGAACTTAAAGAAATAATAGAGTTTTCTTTTTCGTTTACTATAGGTCTTTGAAGATTTAAATCAGTTCCTCCAGCTAAAAATCTAAAATTTTTAATCTTAGTAAGGTTCTTTAATTCTTCTATTTTTAACGGATGATAATAAGTAACATTCCCCAATTTAATATCGTGCGTTTCTTCTTTAAAATATTTCTGCTTAATTTTAACTTTTTCTTTAGCAACTTTTTTGATTGCTTTTAATATTGGAGAATAACCTGTACATCTGCATAGATTACCAGAAAATGCATCGTTTATTGTATTGTCATTTATATCCTTATCAGAGTTTAGCAAGCTAACGCCTGAAATAATAAATCCAGGTGTACAATATCCGCATTGAGAAGCATTTTCTTGAGAAAAAGCAACTTGTAATGGATGAGGATCTTTGTCGTCACCTAAACCTTCTATTGTAACTATATTTTTACCAATAACCTGGCCTACTCTTACTAAACATGAATTTATTGGTTTTAAATTAGAGTTGTTTTCTTGATTGATTATAACTGAACAAGCACCACAATCACCTTCGGCACAACCCTCTTTTGTTCCAGTCATCTTCAAATTATT
>QBXD01000047.1 GCA_003283875.1 SAR116 cluster bacterium AG-321-A13
TTTACTAAAACAGAGATATCACCTAATTTTGATGCTTCAAATATCAGTTCTTTAGATGTTTCTGGTTTTGTTAAATCACCTATAATTCGACTTGTTGAAATATTATTTTTTTGAATAATTTTAATGGTTTCATCAGCACCATCTTTATCAGAATTAGCGTGAACTAGTATATTATAACCTAATTTAGATAAACTATCACATGTTGCTCTACCAATATTTTTAGCTGCCCCAGTCACGATTGCGACTTTATTTTTATTTTCACTCATTCAGTAAACCTTTATCTAGAATTTCTGTTTAATTATGGTTTATAACTAATGAGTAATCAGCATATATGAAATAAGTAAATACTAATACTAAATTAATCTTCAAACTTGAAATATCTGAATTACAATTTAACATATGTAGTGTTAAAAACGAATGGACAAAATCATGACAGGAATAAATAAAGATTGGCGTAATGATATTTATGCAGTTTTTAAAGATCTTAATATTACAATGGTATCTCATGTTCCAGACGCTGGTCATACTCCTCTTATTAATTTATGTGAAAAAGACAATGAGATTGATGTGGTTACTCTGACTACAGAACAGGACGGAGTTGGTTTATCTTGTGGAGCATATGCTGGTGGTAGAAAGAGTGCTTTGTTAATGCAATCGAGCGGTGTTGGAAACTGTATTAATGCTCTTGCTTTACCAAATATTTGCAGAATACCTTTTCTAACCATAGTTTCCATGAGAGGTGAGTGGGGAGAATTTATTCCTTGGCAAGTTCCTATGGGTTTAGGCACTCCAAAAGTTTTGGAAGCAATGGATATTAAAGTATTCAGAGCAGATTATAAAGATGAAGTTGGATCAACTGTTGATGCAGCTGCTAGATTTGCTTTTAATACAAACCGTTCAGCAGCTGTTTTGTTATCTCAAAAAATGATTGGTGCTAAGCAATTTAAAAATGGATAAATAATTATGATTGATAGAAGACCTTTTGTACAAAAAATTTTGAAAAATAGGAAAGATAATCTTAGAGTTGTTAGTGGGATTGGAACATCAACCTGGGATATTATGTCTGCAGGAGACAATAAAGGTAATTTTGGTTTTATTGGCGCTATGGGTCAGTCAATCCCGTTTGCATTAGGACTTGCAAAGTCACAACCAGATTTAAGAATATTATTATTTACTGGAGATGGCGACACATTGATGAGTATAGGTTCTATGGCGACAGTTGCAAATCATCCCGTTAATAATCTTATAATAGTCGTACTAGATAATGAATCATATGTTGAAACAGGTAGTCAGCCAACGGCAACTGCGGGAAAGAGTGATTTAGAATTAATCGCTAAAGGTTCAGGAATTAGTAACTCTTATACTGTTACCAATGAAAATGATTATGAAAAAATAATGAATACAATTTATGACGAGGAAGGTCCTTCTTTAATAGTCGTTAAATGTGAAGCTAAGGCTACACCCCTAGTATTCCCTCATTCTTTTGATGGATCAGTTTCTATCAACAGGTTTATGAGTTCTATCAAATCATAATGTTAGAAAAAAAGATAATTAACATTGCTGTTCACGGTGTTGGAACAATTGGTAAAAGACATCTAATGGCAATGAATGAAAATCAAAACGTAAATCTTAGTGGAATTATAGATATAAGCGATGAGGCTAAACAATTTTGCGATAATAAGAATATACCTATATATGAAAACTTAATAGATCTAAGAAAAAAATCAGAAATAGATGGTGTTATTATATCCACACCGACGATCTTTCATTATGAAAATACATTAGCTGCTTTAGAACTTGGTCTGGATGTTTTAATCGAAAAACCAATTTCTGCTGATGTATCAGAGGCTCGAACAATTGCTAAAGTTGCAGAAGAAAATAACTGTAAGGTTTTAGTAGGTCATCAAAGAAGATTTTATCCATTGGTAAGAAAGGCAAAAGAAATAGTTAAAAATGGTGAAATTGGAAAAATTATAGGTCTTTCAGGAGTTTGGGCATTAAGAAAAGATAATGACTATTTTGATCCTAATTGGAGGAAAAAGATTAGCGCTGGTCCGGTAATAACCAACCTAATTCATGATATTGATTACTTAAGATTTATTTTTGGAGAAATAGAAGCAGTTTCAGCCTTTTCTTCTAATAATATAAATAATTTTGAAAAAGAAGATACGCTTAGTGCTAACTTAAAATTTAAAAGTGGGTTAATAGGAAATTTCCTAATTACTGATGGGGGAACATCTCCTTGGTCATGGGAGACTGGGACTGGTGAGAATATTCATCTGCCACATTTAAAAGAGAATAATTTGAGAATTATTGGTACTGAAGGGTCTTTAGAGTTTCCAAATCTTAAATTATGGAAATACAAAAATAAAGGTCAAAATTGGAAAGATGAAATAGAAGCAATTCAAATAGATTCAAATAAAATTGATCCTTATGCATTGCAGATTAGTCATTTCAAGGATGTCATTAACAGAGACGTCGAACCAATAACTGGAGCTCTAGATGCTGAACTTACTTTGAAAGTAGCATTATCTATATTAGAGTCTTCAAAAAGTGAAAAAACTATTAGGATTTAAATAAGAGTTTGACTGTTTATTACTAACAAGGAGCATAAAATGTTTAATTTGGATTTGAAAGATAAAGTAATTCTTATAACAGGTGGCAGTGACGGGCTAGGTTATGCATCAGCTGAATTATTATCTTCTGAGGGGGCAAAAGTAATAATCTGTGGAAGAAGAGGAGATTATTTGAATGAAAAGGCGAAAACAATTTCAGAAAATACTAATAATAATGTCTTAGCTATACAAGCTGATGTTAGTAAAGCAGAGGATTGCAAGAGACTTGTTGAAGAGACCATTTCAAAATTTAAAAAAATTGACATTTTAGTTAATAACGCTGGAGCGTCAGCAGCTGCATTATTTGAGGATGTGTCAGATAAAAACTGGGAAGATGATATCAATTTAAAATTAATGTCGACTATTAGAATGTGTAGATTAGTTATTCCTTATATGAAATCAAATGATAAAGGAGTTATTATTAATGCTACAATTGGTGGAGGTAAAGCTCCTAATGCTGGCTCACTCCCTACGACAGTTACAAGAGCAGCTGGTATTAATTTAACAAAATCTCTAGCTAATGAATATGCCAAAGATAATATTAGAGTTAATACTATATGTATTGGATTAATCAAAAGTGCTCAATGGGACCGTAAGGTTGGTTCAGGAGATGTAAATGATTTATATAAAGAAATGTCTAAAAAGGTACCAATGGGTAAAGTTGGTGAAGAAATTGATTATGCAAATTTAGTTGCTTTTCTATCCTCTGATAGAAGTGGTTACATCACAGGAACAGCTATTAATTTAGATGGAGGATTGTGTCCTGTAGTCTAATTTATGTTTTACTATCTAACTTTTTTTAATTCTTGGTGGATTAACTTCTGCTAGTTCACAGGCATAGTCAAGTAAAGCACTGAAATCTTTTTTTGCAAATTTTCCTGATCTAGCTTGGCTGTATACAGCTTGAACTGAAGAACCTACAGGTAAGCCCACTCTGAAACTATTAGCAGTTTCAATAGCTAACCCCATATCTTTGTGAGCAAGATCAATCGTAAAGCCAGGTTCTATGTCATTTTGAAGGACCTTAGATAAAAAATTAATATGAAATTGACCATTGTTAGCTGTTGTTCCTGCATTGACTTCTTTAAAAGTATTAAGATCCAAACCAATTTTCTGAGCTAGTGTTAATGCCTCAGCGGTAATTTGGGCTATGCTTAAAATCTGAAAGTTATTAACAACTTTAGCTCTTATCCCAGATCCAACTTTCCCACAACGTATTATAGTTGTGCCCATTGCGTTTAATAATGGCTCGACTTTTTTAAAAGCATCTTCATTATCACAACCAACCATAAAAAGTGAGTCACCTGAAATTGCATGGCTTACTAATCTACCAACCGGGGCATCTATGAATGCCACATTTTTTTCCTTGCACTTTCTATAGACTTCGTCAGTACCAGTTGGAGCTATTGTGCTCATGTCTAAAATAATAGTGTTAGGTTTAGCGAATGATAAGACACCTTCTGTGTCAGTTATAACTGATTTAACGTTCTCTGTTGAGGGTAACATTGTTATAACTATTTCTGCATTTTTAATAGTATCTTTAAGAGAATTACCTGGTGTTCCGCCGACTTTTACTACAGGATCCATTTTCTCAGTTACTACATCATAAACTGACACTTTTGACCCTTTCCTTATTATGTTCTGAGCCATAGGCCCACCCATAGCTCCCAATCCAATAAAGGCAATTGATTCAGTCATAAATATCCCCCAATAATATTGCTAAGAATTTAATCAACATTAAACTTAAACTATAATAATTTACAATAATTTATGACAATAAGAGATATAATAAATTATTATTAAGAAATTAAAATGAGTTGTCATGGTTCCTGAAAAATCAAATATTGTTCCAAGTGAGTTTATAATAGTTGGAGGAACTGGGAATCTTTCAAAGAGCAAGATATTACCTGCTCTATTTTGGAGATTTTTAGATAATCAAATAGATGCTCAATCAAACATAATATTGTGCGATAAATATATAAAATCTAAAAAAGACTTTTTTTTAGAGTTGCAATCTAATTGTAATGAAGCAATCAAAAGTGAAGATAACAACTTAGAAAATTGGAATAATTTTATAAAGATTATAAAATTAGTAGAATTAGATGTTGTTTCTGGAAATGGACATTTAGATTTAGTTAAAATAATAAAAGAAAAATTTGATGAAAACAGACCTATAATTTTTTATTTGGCAATTGCTTCAAGTCTATTTGGTAATAGTTGCAAGTTTATTAGAGATTCAGGTTTAAATGTTCCACAAAGTAGACTTGTAATTGAAAAGCCTATTGGAAAAAACAAAAAAACTGCAATTGAAATTAATAACGAAATTTCAAGTGTTTTTAAAGAAAGTCAAATTTACAGAATTGATCATTATTTAGGAAAAGAAACTGTCCAAAATTTGATGGCTTTAAGGTTTGCTAACACATTTTTTGAAAATCAGTGGAATAATAATAATATTGATCATGTACAGATCACTGTTTCTGAAACAATAGGAGTTAAGGAAAGGATTTCCTATTATAATGAGTATGGTGCAATTAGAGATATGTTGCAAAATCATTTACTACAGTTAATTTGTTTAATAGCAATGGAACCTCCATCCTTTTATGAAGCAGACCAATTAAGAGACGAAAAATTAAGAGTTTTAAAAGCACTGAAACCAATAGCTGTAGATGAAGTGCAAACAGGACAATATCGAAGCTTTTCTGACGAATTAGGTAAAAATTCTAATACTGAAACTTTTGTTTCACTTAAAGTTGTTATTAATAATTGGAGATGGGCAGGGGTTCCTTTTTATGTCAGGACAGGTAAAAAATTATCTAACAGAGCAAGTGAAATTATTATTACATTTAAAAATAAGCCTCATGACATTTTTTCAAAGTTTACTAAAGATGCTCAAGATAACCCAAACAGATTGATAATTAGAGTTCAGCCCGAAGAAGGTCTAAAATTAAAGCTAACTTCTAAAGCTCCTGGACCAGGTGGAATGCGGTTTTTCCCATCAGAACTAAATTTATCTTTTGGCGACACTTTTACTGACAGACTTCCAGATGCTTATGAACGTCTCCTTATGGATGTAGTAAGAGGTAACCAAACGCTTTTTATGAGATCTGATGAAGTCCTCGCAGCATGGGATTATATTGACCCAATAGTTGAAATTGCCAAAAATCAAGAACCTCAACTCTACAGGACAGGAACTATGGGTCCAGAGGACAAAATACTTTGTGCAGATGAAAATAAATGGATTGATCCAAAAGATGATAGATCATGAATGTTGCCACTTTAATTTCAGATAAACTAAAAGAATCTATAAACAAATTTGGAACCGCGAGTTTAGTCGTACCTGGTGGAAGTAGTCCAATTAAGATCTTTAAAGATTTATCTCAAATTGAACTTGCTTGGTCAAAAGTACAAATAACCCTGGTTGATGATAGACTAGTTGATCCCCAAAATGAAAATAGTAATCAAAAACTTTTGTCGGAGTATTTTTTTATAAACAAATCTAAAAATGCTAATTTTTTTCCTTTATCGGAGGACTTAATCTTTAATAAAAAGTTTAAAATCCCTTTTGATGTTACTTTAATTGGTATGGGTGAAGATGGTCATTTTGCCTCTTTATTCCCTAGCATGATTGGGGATAAAGAGGGTTTTAGTATAGATGCAAATCACAAAATATTTAAAACATCACCACAGGGTGAACCTTTTCTTCCAAGAATAACAATGAATTTATCTTTGATAATGAGTAGTGAATTAATAATTCTATTAGTTAAAGGTAAGGCAAAACAAAACATTTTAGAACTTGCTAAAAATGATGAAACATATCCCATTCATTATTTATTAAACAACAAACATAAAAATTTTATTATTGAGAAAATCAATGAGTAAATTGCACCCAATAATAATTAATGTCACAAAAAAGATAATTGAAAGAAGCAAATTAACAAGACAAAACTATTTAAAGAATATTCAAGCTATGGAAAAAGATATTGATAACGATAGAAGTCAAGTTTCATGCTCTAATATGGCTCACGCTGCAGCTGCAGCTCCCATGGATGAACAGTCTTCAATACTAATGAATTCAAAGCCAAATATAGGTATTGTCTCTGCTTATAATGATATGCTTTCAGCTCATAAACCACTAGAACATTTTCCTAAAATAATTAAAGCAGCTGCAAATAAATTTGGTGCTACTGCACAAATGGCAGGTGCCGTACCTGCAATGTGTGACGGGGTCACTCAAGGAAGACCCGGCATGGAGTTATCATTAATGTCAAGGGATGTTATTGCTATGTCCACTGCGGTAGCATTAAGTCATGGTGTATATGATGCTGCACTATGTTTGGGTGTATGCGATAAGATTGTACCTGGACTAGTAATCGGATCTTTATCATTTGGTCATCTACCAATAATTTTTGTACCAGCCGGACCCATGTCTACTGGAATTCCAAATGAAGAAAAAAATCGAATAAGAAATGAATTTGCTAAAGGTAAGGCAACCAGAGAGGAATTACTAAAAGTTGAAATTGCTGCTTATCACGGAGAAGGGACTTGTACATTTTATGGAACAGCCAACTCGAATCAAATGTTAATGGAAATTATGGGTTTACACCTCCCTGGGTCTGCGTTTGTTCATCCTCATAGTGACTTGAGAAATGCCTATAATGTAGCTGCAACTCAACAAGCAATTTCAATATCAAGAAAAGGAAATGATATAAGGCCTATTGGAGAAATTATTGATGAAAGAAGTTTTGTTAATGCGATTATTGGTTTACTTGCAACAGGAGGATCAACTAACCATACTTTACACTTGCCTGCAATGGCTGCTGCAGCTGGAATTAAATTATTATGGGAAGATTTTGCAGATTTGTCAGAAGTGATACCTTTGTTGGCTAGGGTGTATCCAAATGGCAGCGCGGATGTAAATCAATTTCATGCTGCAGGTGGTATGAGCTTTATTATTGGAGAACTTTTAGACGCAGGTTTGTTAGATGGTACTGCTAAAACAGTGTGGGGGAAAAATATTTTTAATTATGTTTCTGAAGCTACTCTTAGAAAATCAGAATTACTTTGGAAAAAAACAAAATCAAAATCTTATGATAATAAAATTTTAAAATATGTAAAAAACCCACATCAAAAAAATGGTGGTTTGAAAATATTAAAAGGTAATATTGGTAAAGGGGTAATTAAAATTTCTGCTGTTGATTTTAAAAATCAAAAAATAAAAGCCCCGGCAATGGTTTTTAATAATCAAACTGATGTTAAGAAAGCATATGATAAGGGTCTGTTAAACAAGGATGTTGTTGTTGTTGTTCGTTTTCAAGGTCCAAAAGCTAATGGAATGCCAGAACTCCATGCTTTAACTCCAATTTTATCAAATATTCAAGAC
>QBXD01000048.1 GCA_003283875.1 SAR116 cluster bacterium AG-321-A13
AGGATCAAAATTAACAGCTAAAAATTTAAAGTCCGTAATGGATGCATGTAATTTAGATAGTTATGGTGACAAAGAAAGATTAAACCCTAAAATCAATACCGAACTAAAAAAAGCAATCTTAAATTGCCGTGCGGTTATGATACCAGAAAACTATATCCAAAGAGTTATGCAATTTGCTGGTCAAGGGTTTAAGGTAATTGAGTTTCAAACCTATGATACAGATTGGGATAGTGAGGCATATTTAACAGTTTCTGGGCAGAATTCTAATAATTCGGTAAGAGTGAGCAATGAATTTTTAGAAAAAGTTCAGCAAAAAGGTGAATGGGACCTCATAAGAAGAACAGATGGAGGTGTTCACAAAACAATTAATGCACCCGACTTGTGGTCTAAAATCTCTGAGGCTGCGTGGGCGTGTGCAGACCCTGGGCTTCAATATGACACTACTATCAATGAGTGGCATACTTGTCCAGAAGCTGGAAGAATAAATGCTTCTAATCCATGCTCAGAGTACATGTTTATTGATGACACAGCATGTAACCTAGCATCCATAAATTTATTGCAATTCAAAAAAGATGACTCATCTTTTGATATAGAGGCGTATGAATATACTACAAGACTATGGACATTAACTCTCGAAATTTCTGTGATGATGGCGCAATTTCCTTCAAAAGAAATTGCGCAAAAATCTTATGAATACAGAACACTTGGATTAGGATATGCAAATATAGGTGGTTTATTAATGTCTTGGGGTATTCCTTACGATAGTGATCAAGGAAGATCCATATGTGCAGCACTTACATCTATAATGACTGGTATTTCATATGCAACGTCAGCGGAAATTGCTGGAGAACTTGGTCCATTTCCAAAATATAAAGAAAACGTAAATAGTATGTTGAAAGTTATTCGTAATCACAAACGAGCTTCAGAAGGTAAAACTAGAGGCTACGAAGATTTATCCATTAATCCAGTTCCTCTTATTTCTCAAGATTGCCCAGATACAAATTTAATTTCTGCTGCTAAAGAGGCGTGGACAAAGGCTTTAGCTCTGGGTGAAAAAAATGGATATAGAAATGCTCAAGCTACTGTAATAGCTCCAACTGGAACAATTGGCCTAGTTATGGATTGTGATACTACTGGTATAGAACCAGACTTTGCTATGGTTAAATTTAAAAAATTGGCCGGTGGTGGATATTTTAAAATTATAAACAGAGTAGTTCCCGAAGCTTTAGCACATTTAGGATATGACGCAGATCAAATTGATGATATGCAAAGATATGCAGTTGGAGCTGGTAGCCTAAAAGATTGTCAAGCAATTAGCCATAATGCGTTAATTTCAAAAGGATTTACCAACAAAGAAATTAAGTTAATTGAAGACTCTTTAGAGTCTGCATTTGACATTAAATTTGTATTTAATCAATTCACTCTAGGTGAAGAATTTTGTAAAAATACACTAGGCATATCTACAGAACAAATGAATGATTTTACATTTAATATGTTAGAGTTTTTAGGTTTTACTGCTGAAGAAATTGACGTTGCCAATATTCATGTTTGTGGTGCAATGACACTTGAAGGCGCACCCCACTTAAATAAAGATCATCTTGATGTATTTGATTGTGCTAATGTTTGTGGTCGAATAGGCAAAAGATTTTTATCTGTAGACAGTCACATTAAAATGATGGCTGCCGCACAATCTTTTATATCTGGTGCCATTTCTAAAACAATTAATATGCCAAATGATGCATCTATAGATGACTGTAGCGATGCATACATGCTTTCTTGGCAACTGGGTATTAAAGCAAATGCATTATACAGAGATGGTTCAAAATTAAGTCAACCCCTTAACTCCGCTTTGCTAGATGAAGACGACATAAGTGAAGACCAAGATAATATTGCAAATGAACAAGACATAACAAAACGTACTAGTGAAGTTGTTGAAAAAATTGTGGAGCGATTTGTTAGAGCTGAAAGAGATAAATTACCTCATAGAAGAAAAGGCTACACGCAAAAAGCAACAGTGGGAGGCCATAAAGTTTATCTAAGAACTGGTGAATATGAAAATGGTAAGTTAGGCGAAATATTTGTTGATATGCACAAAGAAGGAGCTGCATTTAGATCATTGATGAATAACTTTGCTATTGCTGTATCTATTGGATTACAATATGGAGTGCCTTTAGAAGAGTTTGTAGAAGCTTTTACTTTTACTCGTTTTGAGCCGCAAGGAATGGTTACTGGTAACGACACAATAAAAATGTCAACATCGATTTTAGACTATATTTTTAGAGAATTAGCCATATCCTACCTAGATAGAAATGACTTAGGCCACGTTGGACCAGAGGATTTAGATTCAAGTACGACAGGTTCAGGAAATAGCAAGGCCTTAATTTCAGAAAAAGTAGCGAGTAGAGGTTTTGTAAGAAGAGAGCTCAAAGTTGTCTCAGGTGGCACAAATAACGTAACACTGATGCCGCAAACAACTTCACTTAAAGAAGATAAAGTTGAAATAAATAATGATGATACTACTACAATTGTCGTTAACGAAACAAAGACTCCAAATCTTGCTCAAGAAATTGAGGCTAAAATAAAAGGTTATGAAGGCGAAGCATGTGGTGAATGTGGTAATTTTACACTTGTAAGAAATGGAACATGTATGAAATGTAATACATGTGGCGCAACTTCCGGTTGTTCATAAGTCAAAGGATTTTAAATGATTAATGATATCAATGAAAAACTAGAAGATTTAAATATTCAGCTTGATGAGGCAAGTTCTCCAGCAGGTAGTTATGTGCCATATGTAATTTCTAGTAATTTAGTTTTTATTTCAGGTCAATTGCCTTTTATAAATGGAGAACTTACTATAAAAGGCAAAGTTGGTGATACAGTATCTCTACAAGATGGTATAAAAATGGCGGAAGCCTGCGCCAAAGCTTTACTAAGCCAGCTAAAGTCTGCTTGTGACGGTAATCTCAACAAAGTCAAACGGGTTGTTAAATTAGGAGGATTTGTGGCATCAACACCTGACTTTACTGATCAACCAAAAATAATTAATGGTGCATCAGACTTGTTTGTAAAAATATTTGGTGATAAAGGTAAACATTCACGCTTTGCCGTTGGGACAGCTTCACTTCCTCTAAATGTTCCTGTTGAAATTGAAGGTGTTTTTGAGATTGAAAATTAGAGTATATTTTCTTAGTTCTCAAAAGATAAACTAATGAAATGTGAACTAATATCTAGGTTAGCCGACATTGATAGAACCGATTGGGATTCATTAAATAGAAGTGACCATCCTTTTACTTCATATGATTTTTTAAATTCATTAGAGATCTCAGAGTCTGTAACACCTAAAACTGGCTGGAATCCTCAACACATAATAGTAAAAAATGATAAAGGAAACATAGTAGGTGCTTCTCCTAATTATTTAAAATTACATTCGTATGGAGAATATATATTTGATCACGCTTGGGCGAATGCCTTTGAGAATGCTGGTGGTCAATATTATCCAAAATTACTCTCAGCCATCCCTTTTACTCCTGCAACAGGGCCTAGAGTTTTAATTGATCCAAAAAGTCCTAATAGTGATAAAATATTTGATTTAATAATAAATATGTTTGAAATAATAGTTCAAAATAATAATTTAAGCTCTGCACATCTTAATTTTATTACAGATAAATTAAATAATAAGTTAAAAAACGAAAAATGGATCAAGCGAAAAGGTCTTCAATTTCATTGGCATAATAGAGACTATAATTCATTTGATGATTTTTTGAATAAGTTGAAAAGTTCAAAAAGGAAATCTATTAGAAAAGAACGGAGAGCTATTATGAATAATAATTTAGTTATTCAAAAGGTAACTGGTAATGAGTTGAACAATGAAATTTGGGACTCATTTTATAATTTTTATCTCAATACTATAGATAAAAAATGGGGTGGGGCATATTTAACAAAAAAATTTTTTCACTTAATCAATAAAACTATGAAAAATAAAATTTTGTTAATAATAGCAAAGCAAAATAACAAAATCGTAGCTGGTGCGTTAAATTTCATTGGTAGCAATACTCTTTATGGTAGAAATTGGGGCTCTATAGTTGACATCCCATTTTTACATTTTGAACTTTGCTACTATCAGGCTATAGAATATGCAATAGATAACAACATCAAAAAAGTAGAAGCAGGCGCACAAGGTCATCATAAAATACAAAGAGGCTACGTTGCTGAGTCAACATATAGCAGACACCTAATTCAAAATGAGTCTTTTGCAAAAGCAGTAAGAAACTTTGTACAACTAGAAGAAAAAGAAATTGACAAACAGATACAGCTCATTAATGAACAAGGTTCACCATATTCAAATATTTAAATTAAGTTAACTCTGGTGTATCTTTACTTTTAAACTTAGGCCTAATAATTTTCTTTTTTTTATCTTTGTTACCCGAACCTTCTGTCTTAAGAATTAACTTATCTTTTAATAAATCTACATTAACAATGCCACCATCAACTAATCTTCCAAACAATAGTTCTTCAGCCAACGGCTTTTTTATATGTTCTTGAATAACTCTACCTAAAGGTCTGGCACCAAATGTTTTATCATAACCCTTTGTTGCCAACCAATCTCGAGCTTTGTCCGTTAATAAGACTGAAACACCTTTTTCAGATAATTGTACTTCTAATTGCATAATAAATTTATCAACAACCATTCTAACAACTTCTAAAGGTAAATATCCAAACGGAATTATTGCATCTAGTCTGTTTCTAAATTCGGGTGCGAAAAGTTTGTCGATAGCCTCACCGTCAGCACCTTCACGGCTTTCTTGTTTGAAACCAATTGCTGCTTTTGATAACTCTTGTGCTCCCGCATTAGTAGTCATAATTAGTATTGTATTTCTAAAATCTATAGACTTACCATTATTATCCGTTAGTTTACCATGATCCATAACCTGCAAAAGTAAATTAAACAGATCAGGATGCGCTTTCTCAATTTCGTCTAATAATAGTACCGAATGAGGATTCTGGTCAATCGCGTCAGTTAAAAGGCCGCCTTGATCGAACCCTACATAACCTGGGGGAGCACCTATTAATCTAGAAACAGTGTGTCTTTCCATATATTCTGACATGTCAAATCTAATGAGTTTTACACCTGTAGCCTCAGCTAATTGCTTTGCGACTTCAGTTTTTCCAACGCCTGTTGGACCAGAGAACAAGTAACAACCAATAGGCTTTTCACCTTCTCTTAAACCTGCCCTAGATAGTTTAATACTTGAGACCAACTCCGTAACGGCTTTGTCTTGTCCATAAACCATTCTTGTCAAATCATCTTGTAACTTAGAAAGTGCTTTTCTATCGTCTGTTGAGACATTTCTAGGAGGAATTCTTGCAATTAATGCAATAGTCTCTTCTATTTCAGCCTTGCCTATAATACGCTTACGCTTAGATTTATTTTTCAGCATTTGTGCTGCTGCTGTTTCATCTATAACATCTATAGCTTTGTCAGGTAATTTTCTGTCATTTATGTACCTAGCAGATAATTCAACTGCCGTTTTGATAGCTATATTTGTGAATTTTAGCTTATGATGTTCTTCATAACGCGATTTAAGTCCCATTAAAATTTTTACTGTGTCATCAACATTTGGTTCTACAACATCTATTTTCTGAAAACGCCTAACTAATGCTCTATCTTTATCAAAATAACCTCTATATTCTTTATATGTAGTTGACCCTATACATTTTAATCCACCATTTTGAAGTGCTGGCTTTAGTAAGTTAGAGGCATCCATAGCACCACCACTGGTAGCTCCAGCACCAATTATAGTATGTATTTCATCAATAAATAGTATTGCATTTTCATTAGATTCAATTTCTTTCATAACAGCTTTTAAACGCTCTTCGAAATCACCTCTATATCTCGTTCCTGCAAGCAATGCTCCCATATCTAAAGCATATATTTCAGAATTTAGTAAAACTTCTGGGACATTTCCCTTTACCACCCTATCAGCCAAACCTTCAGCAATTGCAGTTTTTCCTACTCCAGGATCACCAACTAACAATGGGTTATTTTTTGTTCTCCTACACAAAACTTGTATGGTTCTATCTAGTTCAGATTGTCTTCCTATTAAAGGATCAATCTTACCTTCAGCTGCCTTCTCATTTAAATTTACAGCATATTTATCTAAAGCTTTTTCGGATTTTTTGTTCTCTGCATCTTCCACATCACCTTCAGCACCAGAAGGCGAAGTGGATTTTGAGTAATTTGGATCTTTTGCTAAACCGTGACTAATAAAACTAACCGCATCAAGACGTTTCATGTCTTGTTTTTGTAGCAAGTAAACTGCATAACAATCTCTTTCAGAGAACATGGCTACTAAGATATTGGCACCAGTTGCTTCGGTTCTACCTGAAGATTGAGTATGTATTACAGCTCTTTGTACAACTCTTTGAAATCCAGCAGTAGGCTGCGTATCAGTATCAGCATCTGACGTAATAATTGCCTTCAAATCTTCTTTTAAATATTTATTTATATCTTCACCTAAAGTTTTTACATTGACTGAACAGGCTTTTAAAACCTCAATAGCGTCTTGATCCTCTAATAAAGCAAAAAGTAAATGTTCTAATGTAGCAAATTCGTGTTTTAACGAAGACGCATTTGTCATTGCTCGTCTTAAAGTTTCTTCTAAAGGTTTAGATAGCATTGTTATTCCTTCTCTAATTGTACTTGTAAAGGATGTTCATATTTACGGGCATAATTCATTACTTGCATTGCTTTTGTTTCTGCCAAATCATATGTGTAAATTCCACAAACACCGACCCCACGTTGATGAACATGAAGCATAATTTGTGTTGCTTCTTCTCTATTTTTTTGAAAAAATTTTTCTAAAACTTCAATTACAAATTCCATTGGCGTATAATCATCATTCATCATCAAAACTCTGTAAAGCGATGGAATTTTTGTCTTTGGCTTTGTAGCCAATTTTGTATTTCCGTCATTTTCATCATTGTCTTCATTATCTTTAGTCATAACAGGTGATGACATAGTTTTCATGTTATTCTCTATGTAAAATTTTAACGTTTTATTACTATTCAATGTCTTTGGACTTTCCGATTAATAGAGATATTATATTGATAATATA
>QBXD01000049.1 GCA_003283875.1 SAR116 cluster bacterium AG-321-A13
AAAAGATTTAAAAGCTAAAAACCCATCTGATTTGTTAATTTATGCAGAAAGTCTAGATATTGAAAACGCTAGCACTCTAAGAAAACAAGATATGATGTTCGCTTGTTTGAAAAAGTTAGCTTCGAATGATATTGGAATTTATGGCGATGGTGTATTAGAGGTTTTATCAGACGGATTTGGTTTTTTAAGATCGCCAGAATCTAATTATTTAGCAGGACCTGATGATATTTACATATCTCCAAGCCAAGTCAGAAAGTTTGGATTAAGAACTGGAGATACAGTTGAAGGTCAAATTAGGGCCCCTAAGGATGGAGAAAGATATTTTGCTTTGTTGAAAGTTGAAACTATAAATTTTGAATTACCAGAATCAGTAAGGCATAGAATTAACTTTGACAACTTAACACCCCTTTATCCTCAACAAAAAATAAATTTTGAAACTGAATTTGATCCAAATAATAAGGATATAACAACTAGGGTTGTTGAGATGGTTGCCCCTATGGGAAAAGGTCAACGAGGCCTCATTGTTGCACCTCCTAGAACTGGAAAAACAATGATGCTTCAGTCAGTAGCGCAAGCAATATCAAAGAATCATCCAGAAATCTATCTAATTGTATTATTAATTGATGAAAGACCAGAAGAAGTGACAGATATGCAAAGGTCAGTCAATGGTGAAGTTATCAGTTCAACATTTGACGAACCAGCATCAAGACATGTTCAAGTGACAGACATGGTTATTGAAAAAGCGAAAAGATTAGTTGAACATAAACGCGATGTAGTAATTCTACTAGACTCAATCACAAGATTAGCGAGGGCTTACAATACAGTTATTCCTTCAAGTGGTAAAGTCTTAACGGGAGGAGTCGATGCGAACGCACTTCAAAGACCTAAACGATTTTTTGGTGCTGCTAGGAACATTGAAGATGGAGGATCACTTACAATTATTGCGACAGCATTAGTTGAAACAGGCTCTAGAATGGACGAAGTTATTTTTGAAGAATTTAAAGGAACAGGAAATAGTGAAGTTATCCTAGATAGAAAACTTTCAGACAAACGGACTTTCCCTGCAATTGATGTAACTAAGTCTGGTACCAGGAAAGAAGAGCTACTTGTTCAAAAAGATACCTTGTCTAGAATGTGGGTGTTAAGAAGAATCTTGATGCAAATGGGACCAGTGGAAGCGATGGATTTTTTATCTGACAAATTAAAGCAAAGTAAATCCAATGAAGATTTTTTTCGAGCAATGAATAAATAAATAGAATGTTTCACGTGAAACAGATTGAGATAAAGTTTATATAAATTGGACACTATATTTTCCTCTGCTACTAATGCCCAAAAAAGTGCAGTTAAAATAATAAGAGTTTCTGGAGAGGCTTCTTCGAAAATATCAGAAATATTTTCATTTAAACCCCCAAAACCAAGAGTGGCCTCATTACGAAGGCTGTATGACTTAAATAAGAATATTATTGATGACGCGGTAGTAATTTTTTTCCCAGGACCGTCATCGGTAACAGGAGAGGATATTTTTGAAATACATACGCATGGGAGTCTTATTGTAGAAAAAAAAATATATGACTGTTTATCAAATGTAAATAGATTTAGGATTGCGGATAGAGGTGAGTTTACAAAGAGAGCTTTTTTAAACGGTAAGATTGATTTAACACAGGCAGAAGGAATAAATGATCTAATAAATGCCGAAACGGAAAGCCAGTTCAAATTATCTATTTCATATTATGAGGGCGCCTTATGTGAAAGATTGAAACTGTGGAGAAACGAAGTCATATTCTTACTGGCTAAACTTGAAGCGCTGATTGATTTTTCAGATGAAGAACTTCCTCAAGAAATTGAAGCTATATTCAAAATGAAGTTATCATGTTTACTCAAAGAAATGAAAAATTCTATCAGGTCCAGCAATTATGGAGAAAGAATTAGAAACGGTTTTACGATTACTATTCTAGGCAAGCCAAACGTTGGTAAAAGCTCCTTAATCAATTATTTATCAAATAAAAAAGTAGCTATAGTAACAGAAGAAGCGGGAACGACAAGGGATATTTTAGAAGTGTTATTAGACTTTGAGGGTTTTCCGGTTATATTAAATGACACTGCAGGGTTGAGAAAAACAAACTCAAATATTGAGAAAATCGGCATTAATAGAGCATTAAAGAAAGCTGAAGCATCTGATATAATATTAATTTTATCTGATTGTGGAGATTTTTCTATTCCAGAAGTGAAGTCTAGAGCAAAAAAAATATTAGTTCATACAAAATCAGATTTAAACAAACATCACAATGATGATTGGCCTAAAATTTCTGTAAAAAAACAGAAAGGAATAAAAGAATTAATAAAAATTATTGTAGATTATTTAAAAATACTAGCCCCCAAGGATAACGTATTATTAACTAGAAAAAGACATGTTCAAGGCGTGAAAAGAGCTTTTACTGCCCTTAAACAAATTTCAACTATAAACTTGACTCAAAATCCAGAGCTGGTTGCAGAAGATTTGAGAATTGCCGCTACAGAAATTGGAAAAATAACTAATATTATTGACGTTGAAGAGATTTTAGACGATATATTCAATAATTTCTGTATAGGAAAATAAATTTAGGAAAGATATGAAGTGTTTCGATGTTATAGTTATTGGTGGAGGACATGCAGGCATAGAAGCTGCATCTTCTTCATCTAGAATGGGCGCAAATACGGCGCTTATTACTATGGACATAAAAAAAATTGGAGAAATGTCGTGTAATCCAGCAATAGGGGGGTTAGGAAAAGGCCATTTAGTGCGTGAAATAGACGCTCTAGACGGGCTTATGGCAAAAGCGATAGATTTGTCCGGAATTCAATTTAGAATGTTAAATCGTTCGAGAGGCCCTGCGGTTCATGGTCCAAGATCTCAGGCTGATAGAAAGCTTTATAAAGCCTCTGTAAAACAACTTTTAGACTCTCAAGTGAATTTATCTATTATAGAAGGTACTATAAAAGATATAAAAGTTGAAGATAGTAAAATTAATGGAGTTATATTAGAAGATAATACAATTTATAAGGCCAAGTCTGTTGTTTTAACTTCAGGAACTTTTTTAGGTGGAATAATTCATATAGGTAATGAAAGAATTGCTGCAGGTAGAATTGGTGACAGGTCATCGGATATTTTATCAAAAAAAATTAGGCAGTTAAAACTACCTATTGGAAGATTGAAAACTGGTACTCCCCCTCGAATAAAAAAAGATTCTATTAATTGGAAAAAAGTAGAAATGCAATCTGCAGACCCAGTTCCAATACCTTTCTCATACATGAATAATAAAATAAATGTTCAACAAATAGAATGTGGCATAACAAGAACTAATGACGCCACGCACGATATAATATCTAAAAACATTAACTTGTCCCCAGTTTTTTCAGGCTCAATTCAGGGTTCAGGCCCTAGATATTGTCCAAGTATTGAAGATAAAGTTCATAGATTTAATGAAAAAAATTCGCATCAAATTTTTCTTGAGCCAGAAGGTTTAGATAGTCCTTTAGTTTATCCAAATGGTATTTCAACAAGTCTTCCAAAAAATGTTCAAAAACAATTTTTAAAAACGATAAACGGCTTAGAGAATGCAATTATTGAACAATATGGCTATGCAATTGAATACGATTACATGGACCCTAGAGCTCTAAAAAGCACATTGGAAGTAAAATCAATAAAAGGCTTATTTTTTGCTGGCCAGATAAATGGAACTACTGGTTATGAAGAGGCTGCGGCCCAAGGTTTAATAGCAGGAATAAATGCATCAATTAATTTGAGCAATAATCCTAAATGGTTTTTCCTAGATAGATCCGAAGCATATATTGGTGTAATGATTGACGATTTAATTACAAGAGGGGCGCCAGAACCCTATAGAATGTTCACTTCCAGAGCTGAATATAGGTTACTTCTACGCTCTGATAATGCAGACCAACGTCTAACAGATAAAGGGATTAAATTTGGGGTTGTTAACTTTGAAAGAGAAAAATATTGGCTTAAAAAAAAGGAAGATCTTGATAAAGCAAATAAAATTATGGACAGTTTAATTTCTAAACCCAGTGAATTAAAAAAATATAACTTACCATTTACTAGAACCGGCAAACCTAGATCACCCAAAGAAATTTTGTCTTCAGGGAATTTTTTGATTAAAGATTTATTTTATATTTGGCCAAAGCTTAAAAAAATTCCAAAGGACTTGCATGCACAGTTAGAAACAGATTCCAGATATAATGTTTATTTGAAAAGACAATTAGAAGATATTAAAGCATATAAAAAGGAAACAAAGATAAAAATCCCAACAAATTTTGATTTTAATCAAATCAAAGGTTTGTCCAACGAAACAAAAGATATTTTGAACAATGTAAAACCAACTACTATTTCTCAAGCATCAAATTTACCGGGATTTACTCCTACTGCAACCTTATTACTTCTTAGGCATATAAAAAAAATAAACATATTAAAAACTGTTAATGAAGATTAATTCCTATGAAGAATTTTGTTTATTTCAAAATGTTTCACGTGAAACATACGAAAAATTTATTATCTTTCACAAAACACTAATCAAATGGCAAAATTCTATTAATCTAATTAGTAAAAATACTATAGAGAATATTTGGGAAAGACATATTCTAGATTCAGCACAATTATATAACATTACAAAAGAGTTTAAAGGAAATATAATTGATTTTGGATCTGGAGCAGGTTTTCCTGGTTTGATATTAGCGATGATGGGTCACAAAAAAATCCATCTAGTTGAATCAGATTCAAAAAAATGTACTTTTTTACGTGAAGTAAGCATGCTCTGTGAAATACATGTTAAAGTTCATAACAGTAGAATTGAAAATCTAGAATACTTTGATTCTGAACTTATTACTGCCAGAGCTTTAGCCCCACTAAATAAGTTGATAGATTACGCAGAAGCGTTCGTTAACAAATCCTCAACTAAAAAAAAATTTCCTAAGATGTTGTTTTTAAAAGGTAAATCATATAGGCAAGAAATTTCAAACTTAATTCAAAAGCAAGATTTTTCTATTGAAGAATTCCAATCAATTACAGATAAATTTGGTAAAATTTTATATATTAATAAAAGAAATATGCTAAACAGTAAGAATGAATAATAAGCTTAATCAAATTATTGCAGTTGCCAACCAAAAGGGTGGTGTAGGCAAAACAACCACTGTTGTCAATTTAGCTACTGCTATGGCAGCTTGTGATAAGAAAACATTAATTATTGATTCTGACCCACAAGGTAATGCTAGTACAGGGTTTGGCGTTAAACATAATGAAAGAGATAAAGATTTATACTCTATAATCTGTGGAAAAATAGATATCAATAGTGCAATAAAACCTACTATGATCCCTAAGCTTGATATAATTCCTACATCGCCCAATTTATCTGTTCTTGAACAAGAATTAGTTGATGTACAAGAAAGAGAGTATAAAGTTGAGAGTTCATTAAATGAGATAAAAAGTAGCTATGATTATATTTTTATAGACTGTCCGCCATCATTAGGTTTGCTTACATTAAATGCATTATGCGCTGCAAGAAGTCTTATAATTCCATTACAAACAGAATATTATGCATTAGAAGGACTGTCGCAGCTTATTAAGACATTAGAATCCGTTAAAGGTAATTTTAACAAAGATATTAAATTAAAAGGTATATTATTGACTATGTATGATAAAAGGAACAAGATTTGTGAAATGGTATCAAATGATGTTAAAAATCATTTTAATAATAAGGTTTTTAAAACTGTTATTCCAAGAAATGTTAGAGTTTCTGAAGCTCCAAGTTATGGTCAACCAGTTTTGATGTATGATATATCTTGCCCCGGATCACAAGCTTATGCATCTCTCGCGGGTGAAATTATAAATCAAGAGACTAATTATAATGAAAAAAAATAAAATTACTAAAAATAGTGGATTAGGAAGCGGCCTCTCAAGTTTACTTGGAAGTGAATTTGAAAAAAAATCAATTTTATCTGAAAATGTTACTAAAGAATATAAAATGGTTCCCATAGAGTTTATACAACCTGGGCCATGGCAACCAAGAAAAATATTTGACAAAAAGGAACTAGAATCTCTATCAAAATCAATTAAAAATCAAGGCGTCATTCAGCCTATAATTTTAAAAACTAGGGACAGCAAAATAAAGAATTATTATCTTATAGCTGGAGAAAGAAGATGGAGAGCTTGTCAGTTAGCCAAAATTCATGAAATACCTTCAATTATAAGAGATGATATAGACAACGAAAGAATTGCAGAATTTTCTTTAGTAGAAAATATTCAAAGATCCGAGTTAAATCCAATAGAAGAAGCTGAAGGTTACCAATCTTTAATAGAAAAGTATAATTATACACAAGAAGAAATTTCCAAAGCGGTAGGTAAATCGCGTCCTTACATTGCAAATATTTTAAGGTTACAGGCGTTGTCGGATCTAGCAAAAGAATTTTTAACACAGGAAAAGTTAACTGTTGGTCAAATAAGACCTCTTATTGGACATAAATATACTAATAGCTTGCTTGAAATAATTTATAAAAATAACTTATCATCACGACAAGTTGAGAAACTGATAAAGAAGCAAAATAAAAAATTGATTGTATCTAAAAATAATGATCTAGATATTTTAGAATTAGAAAAGGAGATCTTAGAAATTACCGGAATTAAAGCGAAGATTAATTTTGATAGCATAAAAGAAAAAGGAAATATAAAATTAGAATGTAATAACCTATCTGAATTTAATTATTTGTTA
>QBXD01000050.1 GCA_003283875.1 SAR116 cluster bacterium AG-321-A13
AGGAAAGTTGCTCTTGCTACAGTAATTTCAACATGGGGAAGCGCCCCTAGACCTGTAGGTGGGCAAATGGCTATTGACAGTAATGGCGAAATAATAGGATCAGTTTCAGGTGGGTGCATAGAAGGAGCTGTAATAAATGAAGGTATAAATTCAATAAATGATGGTAAATTGAGAATTAAAGATTACGGAATTTCAAATGATATGGCTTGGGAAGTTGGTCTAGCTTGTGGAGGAGAGTTAAAAATTCTTATACAGCCTCTTAATCTTGAAGATAAAATAGTTTATTCCATAGTTGAAAATATTAAAAATAGAGAACCAACAAAACTTATAATAAATTGTTTAACAGGATCAAGACATATAGATAACTCTATAATTAATCAGATAAGTTCCTATGATAAAATTAAGGAAGAATTTATTCATGTCATAGATCCTAAACCAAGGTTATTTATTGTTGGCGCTGTTCATATTGCTCAAGCTCTTATTTCATTGGCTAAAACAGCTGATTTTGAAATAATTTTAATTGACCCGAGAGACCATTTCGCAACGAAAGATAGATTTCCTAATTGTAAAATTATAAATGAATGGCCAGATACCGCTTTATCAAATTTTATTCTTGATAAGGCCACACATTTAGTTACTTTAACTCATGATCCTAAAATTGATGATCCTGCATTAATTTTTGCTCTTAAAAAAGATATGGGTTACATTGGATCTTTAGGTAGTAAAAAAACTCATAATAAAAGATGTGAGAGATTAATTGACATAGGCTTTTGTCAAAGTGATTTATCAAAGATTCATGGGCCTATTGGCCTTAACATAAAAGCCAAAACTCCAGCAGAAATAGCTATCTCCATAATGGCTGAAATAATAAATTTTAGACGATCTTAAAATGAAAAAACACAATAATATATTTATAAAAAAAATATTATTGGCAGCAGGTAGTAGCAAACGTTATGGGAACAAAAACAAACTTACAGAAAAATTTAAAGGTAAATATTTAATACAACACATAAGAGACACTTTGTTAAAAGTTTTTGATCCTTGTGAATTACTAGTAGTATTAGGATATGATGCTGAAGTAATTAGGGATTTAATTAATAATAAAGATATAAGAATAATTAATAATAAAAAATATAAGAATGGTATTGGAACATCCATATCGTTAAGTGTCCAACATTTAGACATCAATATTCTAGGTGTGATGATAATCCCTGCAGACATGCCTCTTATATCAGCTGAGGACTTAATGAGATTAGAAAAAGAATTTATAGCACATTACTGTAAAAAAGTAATTTTGCCAAAATATAAATACACAATTGGAAATCCAGTTATACTGCCTAAAAGTTATTTCGCCACATTAAAAAAGCTCAAAGAAGACTTCGGAGCTAAATCTCAAATCAAAGAAAGTGACATAGTAGAAGTAGATTGTGACATTGGTACTGTTTTTGATATAGATACATCTGAATCATTAGCAAAAGCCAATATATTGGTAAAAGTTTAAGAGGCTGCTCTAGCTGCCTTCTTTCTCTCGTGCTCTTTCAAAAATTTCTTTCTAATCCTAAGGCTTTTAGGCGTAACTTCAACCAACTCGTCATCATTAATAAATTCTAATGCAAATTCAAGTGTGACTTGTACAGGTGTAGTTAGAGTAACTGCTTCGTCATTTCCTGATGCTCTAACATTCGTAAGTTGTTTACCTTTTAAGGGGTTTACAACCAAGTCGTTATTTCTACTATGTATTCCGACTATCATACCTTCATAAACCTCAATACCATTTTCAATAATCATTTTACCTCTTTCTTGAAGATTAAATAATGCATATGGTAGGGCTTTACCTTGACCAATGGAAATAAGGGCACCGTTTCTTCTTCCTGTATGAAGCCCTTGAATTATTGGTCCATATTTATCAAAAGTATGATATAATAAACCAGATCCAGAAGTTAAAGTTAAGAATTCTGATCTAAAACCTATCAACCCTCTGCTTGTCATATTATAATCTAAGCGAACTCTTCCTTTACCATCAGGAACCATATCTGATAGTTGAGCTTTCCTTTCTCCCATTTTTTCCATTACTTTACCCTGATGAACCTCTTCAACATCTATGGTAACGTTTTCATATGGTTCTTTTTTTTCATTATCAATTTTTTTAGTGATTACCTCTGGAGAGGATACGCCCATTTCGAAACCTTCTCTTCTCATATTTTCAATCAAAATAGATAGATGTAATTCGCCGCGACCAGAAATTCTGAATTTGTCTGGATTATCTGTGTCTTCAACCCTGAGGGCAACATTTGTTTTTAATTCTTGATGTAAACGGTCTCTAATAGATCTGCTTGTAACTAATTTACCTTCTTGTCCTGCAAAAGGGCTATCATTAACTTGTATGATCATACTTAAAGTAGGTTCATCAACTGAAAGTTTTTCTATACCCACAAATTTTCCAAATTCACATATAGTATCTGATATTTTTAATTCACCTAAACCACTAATTGCTACAATATCACCAGCATTGGCCTCATCAATTTCTTGCTTTTCAAGGCCATGGAAATTCATAATTTGTAATACCTTGGCTTGACGAATTTCGCCATTGACACTACCAACCGATACCTGTTGTCCTTTTTTTAAGTTACCTCTCCTTATTCTGCCTGTACCTATCAGTCCAACATAACTTGAATAACTTAATGCAGAGACCTGTATTTGAAGGTCTCCATTAGGATCAACCTTAGGATAGGCAACATTTTTTATGATAGTTTCAAATATAGTATCCATATTATCTGTTTTATTAGACAAATCATCAGTGGCCCAGCCTTGAATTGCAGAAGCGTATACTACAGGGAAATCTAGTTGATGTTCGTCAGCTCCCAACCTATCAAAAAGATCAAATGTTTGATCAAGAACCCAATCAGGTCTAGCGCCGTCTCTGTCAACTTTATTTATAACTACGATAGGTCTAAGTCCTGCCTGAAGAGCTTTTTTAGTAACAAATCCAGTTTGTGGCATGGGTCCATCAACTGCATCAACTAGCAATAACACAGAATCTACCATATAAAGAACTCGTTCAACTTCTCCGCCAAAATCTGCATGACCAGGAGTGTCTACAATGTTAATTCTGTATTCTTTCCATCTTAAACCAGTGTTCTTAGATAAGATTGTAATTCCTCGTTCTTTTTCAAGATCATCGGAATCCATAACTCTTTCAATTGTTTCAGCATGAGCGGCAAATGTTCCTGATTGCTGCAATAAAGTATCAACTAAAGTAGTTTTACCATGATCAACATGGGCAACTATTGCTATATTTCGAATTAATTTTATTTTCTCTTCAGCAGATAATTTATTACTCATTTTATCTCATTTTTTGAAGTTAATTTTTCAAATGTGATTATATAGCTCTTTATCAGACCTATTGTCACTAAATAAAATCGATTAAATAAAATCAATCTAAATAATTTGTTTTATATTATATAAATAAATCTTCTTTGGCATCCGAAATAGGCTTCAATTTTTCAGTTTTTAGAGCTAAAGCAAGTAATGGAGGAACCATTAACAAAGTTAAAATAGCAGATGTCGCTAAACCACCAAAGACAACTGTGCCAATCCCACGATATAATTCGGAACCTGAACCAGGAAAGATAACTAATGGGATCAACCCAAAAAGACTTGTCAAGGTAGACATAAATATTGGCCTAATTCTGTTTCTAGTTGCCTCAGTTATAGCTTCTGAAATTATCATACTTTCATGTCTTATATGCCATAAGGTTTGCTCTACCATTAGAATAGAATTATTTACAACAATTCCTGCCAATATTATAAATCCTAACATTGTCAACATATCCAGAGGTTGAGCTGAAAATTGATTTAAAAAAACTAAACCTAGAACTCCTCCTGCACCTGCAACTGGAACAGTTATCATTATTACAAGTGGAAGAACAAAAGATTTCATAAGAACTGTAAGCAATAAAAATATTACAAAAAGTGCAATCATCACATTATTTTTCATTGCTATCCAAGTTCGCTCTAACTCACTTGCCGCACCAGAAAGATTTATAGATACACCTTCAGAAATATTTTTAATAGTAGGGTTTATAACTGAATTTTGAAGTTTCAAAACAGCATTTTCTAATGAGATACTTTCGTGAGGACGTAATTGTAAAGTTATTACTCTCCTACCAGACAATCTTTTTATCTGCTTTGGAACACCGATCAAGTTTATATCAGCAACCTGAGATAATCTTACTATTTCGCCTGTTTTTAGAATTAAAGGTAAATTTTTTATATCATCAATCTTGTTATTATTAGCCTTATCAGAAGTTAAAATAAGTTCTATAAGCCTACCCTCAAATGGTATTTCAATAACCCTAATTCCATCATTGTAAACATCTAATGACTGAGCAAATTCTCTAGCTGTCATGCCGATATTGGCAAGTTGTTCTGGAATAGGTTTAATTATTACTTGAGGAGACCCACTTCCCATTTGAGGAACTGAACGTACTTGATGTCCATCCTTAGGGGGAAATTGATTTCTAATTAACCTAATAATTTTTTGAGCAGTTGGTTGGATTAATTCTAGAGAGGATCCTGTAATTTCCACCTTTATTACTCTTGAACCTCCTACAGATCTTCCAAATAATGATGCTTGTTGAGCAAAGGCTCTTGCTCCTGGTTGTGATCTAATAGGCTTCGTAAGCACAGGTAAAATTTCTTTAACTCTTTCTGGATTATCAGTAGCTGCGCCTGCGAATGCGCCTCCAGAATAAGCAACAAAGAAAAAACGTGCAATTTTAGGTTTCCCGTATGGACCATCATTTTCAGCCTCCCAAAGGGGTTGAGCAGCCTTTTCCATAGCCCGCGATATTTCTAAAGTTGCTTCTTTATTATAACCTGAAGGTACCATTATGCGTGCAAAAACAAAATTTCTGTTCCCATCAGGTAAATAATCAAGTGGAGGAAGAAAAGATGAAATAATAACACCTGCAGTTAAAACTAGACCAAAAACAACTGTAAGGCCAAATTTAAGAGAACTTGCAGAGTAAGAAGCATATATTACCATTAATTTAGAAAATTTAGAGGCAAAGGCATCTAAAAAAATAATTGAAAATTTTTTAGTTTCTTTTAATTCAGAATTTTTCAATATTTTAGCTGCAATTGTTGGTATTAATGTAACAGAAATGATAACTGATATTAATACTGATACAGAAATTGCAATACCTATATCTCTGAATAATTGGCCAATAGGTAAATCTAAGAGTAAAATTGGAATAAACACTACAACAGTGGTAAGTGCTGAGCCAAGTATTGGGGCCCAAACTTGACGTGACCCGTTATATGCTGCCAAAATAGGAGCTATACCTGATTGTTTCAATCTAAATATATTTTCCTGACTAACAATAGATGCATCAACCACCATTCCAACTGCAAAAGCTAATCCTGCTAATGAAATGACATTTACAGACAGACCTAACCAAGAAATAACTACAAATGTACCTATAACAGAGACTGGAATGGCTAACATAATTATAAATGTAGGACGAAAACTTCTTAAAAAGAGCATAAGTATACAAATTGCTAAAATTCCACCAATAATAATATTTTGCTGAACTAATTTAATAGCCGCATTTATATAAACAGTTTCGTCATAAACATTATTTAGAACAAGTCCTTTTGCAGCAAGTGGTCCATTATTTAACTTATCAATTTCTATTTTTAAATTTTTAATAATTTCAACTACATTTGAACTTGGCTCTCTAATCACAGCAAAAGTTATGGCATCTTGTCCGTTCATTCTTCTAAAACTAGTTGGCTTTTTGTAAGACATGTAAATCTTTGCAACATCTTTAAGTCTTATATTTATAGATCTACCATCTAGACCTTTTTCAGATCGTAAAATAATATTTTTAGCTGTAGCAGGTGTATATGAAATGACTTCTGCTCTTAAAGAATAAGTCCTTTTTCCTTCAATTATTTCACCTGCAGTGACTTGTGCAGAGCTTGCTTTTAAGGCCTCTAGAACACTTGGTATAGACATTGAGTACTCAGCTAATTTTTGAGTGTCCAAGGCTACTTTTAGTTCTCTTTTTTGTCCTCCACGAAATGTTATTTCTGAAATCCCTTCAATACGAGATAATTTTTCTATTATCTCAAACTCAACAAAATCACCTAAAGTTCCTAAATCATCAATTTTAGAGCTGGGCAATTTGACCATAGCCAGTCTTGAAATTGGGCTATCATCTGAATTTGATGTTTTAACAGTTGGACGTTTAGACTCGAAAGGCAAACCGTCAATTGCTGATACTTTACTTAGAAGTTGTATAAGGGCAATATCCATGTCCTGACCAACAGAATATGTTAAAGTAACCCTAGCAGACCCAAATCTACTATCCGACTCTACATTTTCGACCCCTGTTAGAGACGTAACTGCCAGCTCAAGCCTAGTAGTTACCTCTCTTTCTACATCTTCTGGAGAAGCCCCAGGCCATGATACCCTTACTTGTAACACTGGCTTGTCAATGTCAGGTGTCATTTGAATAGGTATTTTTTGGAGTGCTACTGCACCAAAAGCTATAATTAAAAAAACAAAGGCAGCAACTGCTATAGGTTGCTTGATTGCAAGTTTAATTATATTATCCATAATTA
>QBXD01000051.1 GCA_003283875.1 SAR116 cluster bacterium AG-321-A13
GTTCAGCCTGCGAGAAATAAAGCAAAATCATTAGGTGTCAAAGAGATTTTTATTGATGATTTAAAAGAAGAATTTGTTAAAGATTTCGTTTTTCCTATGTTTAGAGCAAATGCCTTATATGAAGGGGTGTATTTACTTGGCACCTCTATTGCTCGACCTCTAATTGCCAAGAGACAGATTGAGATTGCAGAATTAACTGGTTCTGATGCTGTTTCACACGGCGCAACTGGAAAGGGTAATGATCAAGTAAGATTTGAAATTGGTTACTACAGTTTGCGACCAGATATAAAAGTTATTTCACCATGGCGTGAATGGAACCTTTCAAGCAGAACTAATTTAATAAATTATGCAGAAAAAAATCAAATACAAGTCCCTAAAGACAAAAGAGGCGAAGCACCATTTAGTATTGATGCAAATTTATTACATATTTCAGCAGAAGGAAAAATTTTAGAAGATCCGTGGGTAGAGCCAGAAGAATTTATATATTCTAGAACTGTGTCCCCATTGGAAGCTCCAGACAAACCAACAGAAATAATATTGGAATTCTTGAATGGTGATCCAGTCGAATTAAATGGTAAAAGCTTGTCTCCAGCTAAAATGCTTCATCAATTAAATATTTTTGGTGGAAGAAACGGAATTGGAAGAATTGATTTAGTTGAAAACAGATTTGTAGGAATGAAATCTAGGGGCGTATATGAAACTCCTGGTGGTACTATTCTATTTCATATGAGAAGAGCTATTGAGTCAATTACCTTAGATAGAGGTGCAGCACATTTGAAGGATGAATTAATGCCTAAATATGCAGAGTTAATTTATAATGGATTTTGGTTTTCTCCTGAAAGAGAAATGTTACAAGCCTCAATAGACGTGAGTCAAAAAAATGTTTCAGGAACAGTAAGAGCTAAATTATATAAAGGAAACGTCATCATAACAGGAAGAAAATCGCCTTTTTCTTTATATAGTGAGAGCTTAGTAACTTTTGAAGAAGGTACAGCAGATTATAATCATTCTGATGCTGAAGGATTTATAAAATTAAACGCACTTAGATTGAGAGTTAAAAGAATAATTGAAAGCGCTTCTTAAGTCTGGCTACTTAATACAAACCGGTCCGACTGAACCATCTTTAGAAATTTGTTTTAAAACAACTTTTCCATTTTGAGCTAATACGTAAGAATTTTTTAATTTACCAGATGAACAGTCTACAGGTTTGACAAAACTATATTTTATAGGACCAGATTTAGATGCTTCATTTAAAAATTCTTTAACATGCGGCTCCTGAAGAGCTAATATAGAATAAATAGTTACAAAAAATATCATAATTTTCTCCTTTTAATTATATATATTTCATTATTAAGTGGCTATAATTTGACAAATTTAGACTGAATTTGGGCAATTTTAATTTTTAAGGAATATGATATGGATAAAAAAGTATTTGAAATACCAGAAAAAATGCAAGCAATAGAGATCAAAGCGTTTGGTCCTCCTGAAAATTTAAGTCCTTGTTCGCGACCAGTTCCAAAACTTTTAAATAACCAAGTTTTAATCAAAGTATCATTTGCAGGAGTTAATAGGCCAGATTTATTGCAAAGACAAGGTAATTACAAGGTTCCAGATAGTGCGTCAGATTTACCTGGTCTAGAAGTTTCAGGTATTATAGTTGATATAAAAGATTCAAATTTAACATTTAATATTGGTGATAAAGTTTGTGCACTTTGTCATGGAGGTGGATATGCAGAATACGTGTCAGTAGACATAGGTCATTGTATGCCTGTACCGAGAAATTACTCAATGCAAGAAGCTGCATGCATACCTGAAACATTCATAACTGTTTGGAGTAATTTATTTATTCGTGGAAAATTATCAAAAAATGAAAAAGTCCTAATTCATGGTGGGGCAAGTGGTATCGGCACCACAGCAATCCAATTGGCAAAAGAATTTGGCACTACTGTCTATGCAACTGCAGGGAGTGATAAGAAATGTTACGCAGTAGAAAAATTAGGAGCAAATAAGTGTATCAACTATAAAAATAGCAAATTTGAAAATGAAATAAATGAACTTACAAATAATAAAGGTGTAGATGTTATTTTAGACATGGTTGCTGGCAATTATATAACAAGGAATTTAAAATGTTTAAACTTTGATGGCAGATTATTAATAATTGCAGTTCAAGGTGGCATTAAAGACGAAGTGAATTTTGCAAACATTATGGTTAAGAGACAAATAATTACAGGATCAACCTTAAGACCGCAGTCATCTAACAAGAAATCTGAGTACGTTGAAAGTCTTGTTAAAAATGCTTGGAAATATCTTGAATCAGGTAAGGTAAAACCCATTATTGAAAAGGAATTTGACCTAATGGAAGTAGTTGAAGCACATAAAGCTCTTGAAAAAGGAGATCATGTTGGGAAATTTATTATGAGAGTCTCACAATAATTAATAACCAAGGGGTTTTAAAGCTTTTTTAATTTCTTCAAAAACTAGAGGATTATCGACAGTTGCGGGCATTTCCCAATCAACTTTATCTGCTATTTTTCTAATTGTAGCTCTTAAAATTTTTCCTGATCTGGTTTTAGGAAGAGAAGATACAACTGCAACTGATTTAAAAGCTGCTACTGGCCCTATTTCATTACGAACTAAGTCAACAACTTCTTTACATACATCTTCATGAGTTTTATTACATCCATTGTTTAGGCAAATTAGTCCAAGTGGAACTTGTCCTTTAAGATTATCATAAACTCCAACAACAGCACATTCAGCAACATCAATATGATTAGACAATGCTTCTTCCATAGCACCAGTTGAAAGTCTATGTCCTGCAACATTTATCACATCATCAGTTCTAGACATAATGTACAAATAATCATCTTCATCTTGATAACCTGCGTCACCTGTCTCGTAGTAATTTTTAAATGTAGATAAGTACGATTCTATATATCTATCATCTGCACTCCATAATGTAGAGAGTGAACCAGGAGGTAGAGGAAGCTTTATAGAAATTGCTCCCAACGTACCTCTTGGCACTTCAACCCCTTCTTCAGACAAAACCTGTACATCATATCCTGGCATTGCTAAAGTTGGTGAACCTGTTTTTATAGGAAGAGCCTCTATTCCAAGCGGATTAGCTGCTACAGGCCAACCTGTTTCTGTCTGCCACCAGTGATCAATAATAGGAACTTTTAGTTTATCTTCTAACCATAAAACTGTATCAGGATCAGCTCTTTCCCCAGCAAGAAATAAAGATTGGAGACTTGTTATATCAAAATTTTTTATAAAATCACCCTTTGGATCATCTCTCTTGACAGCCCTCAGAGCAGTTGGCGCCGTAAATAAAACTTTAACTTTATACTCAGAGATAATTCTCCAAAAAGTTCCAGCATTAGGAGTTCCAATTGGTTTACCCTCAAATAAAATAGTAGTACAACCATGAAATAATGGGGCATATACTATATAAGAATGCCCTACGACCCAGCCAATGTCGGAAGCCGCCCAATATACATCTCCTGGTTGTACGTCATATATATTATTCATAGACCATTTTAGGGATACTGCATGTCCTCCATTATCTCTGACTACTCCTTTAGGCTTTCCAGTAGTTCCTGAAGTATATAAAATATATAACGGGTCATTTGCATCCACTTCAATCGGCTTAGCCAGGAAAGCATCTTTAATTAACTCACTCCAATCTAAATCTTGGGTTGGTTTGAGTTGAGCTTTAAGTGAGTCTCTTTGAAAAATTATACATTTTTTTACTTGATGCTTTGCAATTTCTATTGCTTTATCAAGTAACGGTTTATATTCAATGATTCTATTGGGCTCATGACCACAAGATGCAGAAACTATTACCTTAGGTTTACAATCATCAATTCTTACAGCTAATTCATTTGAGGCAAATCCTCCAAAAACTACAGAATGAACTGCTCCAATTCGAGCGCAAGCTAACATTGCTACCAAAGCTTCGGGTATCATAGGCATATAAATAATTACCCGGTCCCCTTTAATGACCCCTAATTTAATTAGTGCTCCAGCAAATTGAGAAACTTGATATTGTAATTGTGAATAGGTTATTCTCTTCTTAGTATTGGTAACAGGACTATCATAAATAATAGCATCTTGTTCTCCTCTACCTGATAGAACATGCCTGTCTATCGCGTTGTAACATGTATTTAAGGTTCCATCAGGAAACCATTTATAAAAAGGGCTATTCAAATCATCTAAAATTTTTTTAGGTTTTTTCCCCCATGCAATAGCTTTAGCTTGTTTACCCCAAAATTTGAGGTGATCATTTTTCCAACTTTTGTATATATCTCTATAATACCCCAATAATTTCTCCACATATAATTATTTATCTAATTATTCATTCTAGCATTTCTATAATTATGCATTCTCATTAGCTTTTCAGATGCCTTGTTAATTGTTGTTGATGCTGCGTGAGGTATTGAGGTTCCAGGACCAAAAATGGCGGCAACACCAGCATCATATAGAAATTGATAATCTTGTGCAGGAATAACTCCACCACAAATAACAAGAATGTCGTCTGCCTGTTTTCTTTTAAGTTCTTCTATTAGTTCTGGTATCAACGTTTTGTGGCCTGCAGCTAGAGAAGAGATACCTATCACATGAACCCCAGATTTTATTGCAAGCTCAACTGCCTCTTTTGGTGTCTGAAACAAAGTACCAATTTCAACAGTAAAACCAATATCAGTGAACGCAGACGCAATTACCTTAGCTCCTCTATCATGTCCATCTTGGCCTAGTTTAGCCATAAAAATTTTAGGGCTCTCGCCTGCTATATTTTTAAAGTTTAATAGAGCATTATCAACCTCATTGAAATCTTCTTTATTAATGTATGCATTTTTATAAACATTTTTTATTACATCTTGTTTAACGCCATAACGACCATAAATATCTTCTAATGCTTGAGAAACTTCACCAACGGTAGCTCTTGCTCTGATAGCAATGATGGTTAAATCTAAAAGGTTACCTGTATTTTCTTTTGCTGCCTTTTTTAAATTTTCCAAAGCAATTTCTACATCACTAGGATTTCTTGATTTTTTTATCGCAATAATTTATTTAATTTTTTCTTCACGAACTGCATTATTATCGATATCTAAAATTTCAATAGGGTCTTGTTGATCAGATTTAAATTTATTTACTCCAACAATTACCTGTTCACCTGAGTCAATTTTTGCCTGACGTTTAGTAGCAGATATTTCTATTTGGGACTTCGGGAAACCCTCCATTACAGCTACAGTCATACCCCCCTTGTCCTCAATTTTTTCAATAAGTGCATTTGCTTTATCTATTAACTCCTTAGTCATGTTTTCAACAAAATAACTACCAGCAAGTGGATCAACAGTATCTGTAATACCACTTTCATGTTGAAGAATTAATTGTGTGTTTCTTGCAATTTTTGCTGAAAATTCCGTTGGTAATCCTATAGCCTCATCAAATGAATTTGTATGTAATGATTGTGTACCACCTAAAGTGGCAGCCAATGCCTCAATAGTAGTTCTTATAATATTGTTGTATGGATCTTGCTCCTGCAAACTTGCACCAGAAGTTTGACAATGAGTTCTAAGCATTTGAGATTTTGGGTTTTGACAATTAAATAATTTTTTTGTCCATTCGGACCATAAATACCTAGCTGCTCTTAATTTAGCAGCTTCCATAAAGAAATTCATTCCAATTGCAAAGAAAAAAGATAGCCTTGGTGCAAAATCATCAACTAATAAGCCTCTTTTAGAAGCAGCTCTAATATATTCCAAGCCGTCTGCTATAGTAAAAGCTAACTCTTGGACTAGAGAAGCGCCTGCTTCTTGCATGTGATAACCAGAAATAGATATAGAGTTAAATTTTGGCATTTGCTTTGAGGTAAAATGAATTATATCTGAGACAATTCTCATAGAGGGCTCTGGTGGATAGATATAAGTGTTCCTAACCATAAATTCTTTTAAAATATCATTCTGAATAGTTCCACTTAATTTTTCAAGACTAACTCCCTGCTCTTCTGCGGCAACTATATACCCAGCTAATACAGGAAGAACTGCCCCATTCATAGTCATGGAGACAGACATTTTATCAAGAGGAATACCATCAAAAAGAATTTTCATATCCTCAACACTATCGATTGCGACCCCAGCCTTACCAACATCTCCATAAACTCTTTCATGGTCTGAATCATAACCTCTATGTGTTGCTAGATCAAAAGCTACAGAAAGACCTTTTTGCC
>QBXD01000052.1 GCA_003283875.1 SAR116 cluster bacterium AG-321-A13
CCAAAATCCGAGGGCCAATACCATTACCAACATCTCTCAACAGATTTACGGTTCTTAGGGGACCTCATGTAGACAAAAAAAGCCGAGAGCAATTTGAAATGAGAACTCATAAGAGAGTGTTAGATATAATCGAGCCGACCCCCCAAACAGTTGATGCTCTTATGAAATTAGATTTGGCATCTGGGGTTGATGTAGAAATTAAGATTTAAAGGATTACATTATGCGTTGTGGCGTAATAGCTAGAAAATTAGGAATGTCAAGAATATTCAATGATAATGGTGAGCACGTTCCTGTAACTGTTCTAAGACTCGAAGATGTTGAAGTTTTATCTATAAAGTCTTTTGAAAAAGATGGCTATATTGCCGTTCAATTAGGTTTTAACAATAAAAAGTTAAAGAATATTAATAAGCCTCTAAAAGGTTATTTTGCTAAAGCTAAAACTGAACCTAAAGAAAAAATCATAGAATTTAGAGTTAGTGAAGATGCTTTACTAAAAATTGGTGATAAAATTGGCACAAATCATTTCATACCTGGTCAAAAGGTTGATGTAGTGGGAATTTCACAAGGCAAAGGTTTTGCAGGTTCAATGAAGCGACATAATTTTGGAGGGATGCAGGCCACGCATGGTGTGTCAATTAGTCATAGGGCCCACGGTTCGACTGGTAATAGTCAAGATCCAGGTAGGACTTGGAAGGGCAAAAAAATGGCAGGGCAATACGGCAATGTTAGGGTTACAACTCAAAATCTCAAAGTTGTAAAACTTCTAGAGGATGAAAATTTAATTTTGGTAGAAGGTTCAGTTCCAGGATCAAAAAATGGAATTGTAACTTTATCTGATGCAGTTAAACACGATCTCCCTAAGGAGGCGCCCTTTCCTGCTGGCCTTAGAACGCCTGAGGCTTCGAATGATAAAATAATACCAGTTTCTGAAAATACCAGTGGTGAGTTATCTGAGAATGAAGGAGCCAAAGGTGAAGATTAAATCTTTAAATTTAAACAACAAGTCAGGTAAAGAAATAACACTGGATGCTAATGTTTTTGGAATAACTCCTAGACCTGACATTATGGCCAGAGTTATAAGGTGGCAATTAGCTAAAAGGCGTTTGGGTAACCACTCTGTTAAAACGCGAAGCGAAATTAAAATGACTACAGCTAAAATGTATAAGCAAAAAGGCACTGGTAAAGCCAGGCATGGTTCGGGTTCTGTATCACAATTTAGAGGTGGTGGCATGGCCCATGGACCTGTTCTTCATTCGCATTCTCACAACTTAAATAAAAAAGTAAGGAAACTGGGTTTAAAATCTGCATTGTCTGATAAATTTAAACTTGGAAAACTTATTATTTTAGATGGCTCAAAATGTGATGGAAAGACTTCTACTTTAAAGAAAAAATTAGATGAGATGGGGGTGGGTAAAACTCTAGTTATTTCAGGTATTGGGGTTGAATCAAATTTTGTAAAAGCTGCAAATAATATAAAAAATTTAGATTTACTCTTCTACGAAGGTATTAACGTCTACGATATTGTTAAAAAAGAGAACTTAATAATTATTGACGATGCACTTAAATTTGTTGAGGAACGGTTATCATGAGCATAAGGCCTAGAAAAAAAAATGAAACTTTAATTAGCTTAAATAAAGCTTATCAAGTTGTTTTAAATCCTTTAATTACAGAAAAAGCAACTCAAATGTCAGAATTTAACAAAATGGTATTTTCAGTTCCACTTACGGCTAACAAGTTTGATATAAAATTAGCAATTGAAAAAATTTTTTCAGTGAAAGTTAAATACGTTCATACCATATTACTTAAAGGAAAGGTTAAAAGATTTAAAGGAATTTTAGGTCGAAGAGCAAATACAAAAAAAGCTATAATTACTCTTGCGCCGGGTAATACGATAGATTTGTCAGTGGGGGTATAATATGGCATTAAAACAATATAAACCTAATACACCCGGTCAAAGAGGATTAGTTCTTGTAGATAAATCTGAGTTGTATAAAGGTAAGCCTGAGAAAAGATTAACTGAAGGCCTTAGTAAAAATGGAGGAAGAAATCACTCTGGTAAAATTACAATGTGGCAAAGAGGTGGTGGACACAAAAGAAGATATAGAATAATAGACTTTAAAAGGAATAAGTTTGATATAAACGGTATGGTTGAACGTATAGAATATGACCCAAATCGTTCAGCATATATTGCTCTAATAAAATATGAAGATAATGAATTGAGGTACATTCTAGCTCCTCAAAGACTAAGTGTGGGAGATAAAGTTATATCGTCTAACAAAGCTGATATTAAGCCTGGAAACTGTATGCCACTTTCATCTGTGCCAGTTGGTACTATCATCCATAATGTTGAACTTAAACCTGGTAAAGGAGGACAAATTGCTCGTTCAGCAGGATCCTACGTACAACTTATAGGAAAAGATTTATCTTATTCAATCTTGCGATTAGTATCTGGTGAAGTCAGATTTGTTCTCTCTTCTTGCTTGTGTGCAATTGGAGCTGTTTCAAATCCTGATAATCAAAATACTAACTTAGGAAAAGCTGGTAGAAATAGATGGTTGGGAAAAAGACCTTCTGTGAGAGGTGTTGCGATGAACCCAGTTGATCATCCTCATGGTGGTGGTGAAGGTAGAACATCTGGCGGCAGGCACCCAGTTACTCCCTGGGGCAAGCCTACAAAAGGATATAGAACAAGAAATAATAAAAGAACTGATAAATTAATAATTAGAAGAAGAAAAGCGTAAGGTTAACTCAATGTCTAGATCTATTTGGAAAGGTCCCTTTGTGGACGGCTATTTACTAAAAAAAGCTGATATAGCAAGAGAATCAGGAAGAAATGACGTAATAAAAACTTGGTCGAGGAGATCTACAGTTATGCCTCAATTCGTTGGGCTTACATTTGGTGTGTACAATGGTAAAAAATTTATACCTGTAACAATCACTGAAACTATGGTGGGGCATAAATTGGGAGAATTTTCACCTACAAGGACTTACTATGGTCATACAGCTGACAAAAAGTCAAAGCGATAGAGGTAAAAATGGGGAAAGAGAAAAACAAAAGACGGGAACTGGACAACGAAGCAAAAGTCGTGTTGAAAAATATTAGAATTAGTCCGCAAAAACTTAATCTTGTAGCTCAGATGATTAGAAAGCAAACTGCGTCTAAGGCTATTTCTATTTTACAATTTTCTAAACGCAGAATATCTAATGACGTTGAAAAGGCACTAAGGTCAGCTATAGCTAACGCTGAAAATAATCATTCACTAGATATAGACAAACTTATTGTAAAAGAAGCTTATGTTGGTAAAGGGTTGGTAATGAAACGTTTTCACGCTCGAGCAAGAGGTCGTGGTGCCAAAATTATAAAACCTTTTTCTCACCTAACAATTTTATTGTCCGAACAGGAAGGTAAATAATATGGGTCAAAAAACACAACCAATTGGATTTAGATTAGGCATTAACCGTACTTGGGACTCTAGGTGGTTTGGTGGAAAGTCTTATGCTGACTTGCTTCACCAAGATATAAATCTTAGAAGGTATTTGTTTGATAAGTTAAAAGCAGCCGCAGTTAGCAAAATTGTCATTGAAAGGCCTCCTGGAAGAGCTAAAATTTCAATATATGCTGGAAGGCCTGGATTAGTTATTGGTAAAAAAGGCCAAGATATCGAAACTCTAAAAAATATACTAAGTAAGCAAATTGGTTCTGAGGTTAGTCTTAATATAATAGAAATAAGAAAACCAGAGATTGATGCTAAATTAGTTGCTGACGGCATCGCTCAGCAACTTGAAAGAAGAGTTGCTTTCAGAAGAGCAATGAAAAGGGCCGTTCAGAGTGCAATCAGACTAGGAGCTCAAGGCGTTAGAATAAATTGCGCAGGTAGGCTTGGCGGTGCTGAGATTGCTAGAACTGAATGGTATAGAGAAGGTAGAGTTCCTTTGCATACTTTGAGGGCAGATGTTGATTATGGCGAGGCAACTGCATTTACGACATATGGAGCGACTGGAATAAAAGTTTGGATTTTCAAGGGCGAAGTTATGGAACATGATCCTATGGCTCAAGATAAAAAAATGCAAGGTGCTGTCAAAGGTTCAAATATCAAATCTATGGATCAGGAGTAAAAATGTTACAGCCTAAAAGAACAAAATTTAGAAAAGCTCATAAAGGAAGAATTCATGGCCTAGCTAAGGGTGGAACAAAACTTAATTTTGGATCGTTTGGGCTCAAAGCAGTTGAGCCTGAAAGAGTTACAGCAAGACAAATCGAAGCTGCTAGAAGAGCCATAACTAGACATTTAAGGAGAGCAGGTAGGGTATGGATAAGGATATTTCCAGACGTTCCAGTTTCAACTAAGCCCGCCGAAGTTAGAATGGGTAAAGGGAAGGGGTCACCTGATTATTGGGTTTGTAGAATAAAGCCTGGTAGGATTATGTTTGAACTTGATGGCGTTTCAGAAATTGCTGCTAAAGAAGCTTTGAGTTTAGCTGCGGCAAAACTACCTATGCATACTAAAGTTGTTAAAAGATTGGGTGAATAATAAAAGAGGAATTAATGGCAAAGCACAAGTCCAAAGATTTAAAAGTTAAGACTAATGATGAACTTAAAGAGCAGATAAAATTGTTAAGAAAAGAACAGTTTAACCTTCGCTTCCAAGTTTCAAATGGACAGAATGAAAATCCTGCCAGATTTAAGCAAATTAGAAAAGAAATAGCTTGTATAAAAACAATTTTGAACAATGTTGTATTAACTAAAGGTTGAGGACTAAATTATAGAAATCTCAATTGTTTCGTCAAACTTTTCCCTTTTACTTTCAACAAAAAAGTCGATTGCGTCTTTAACGGTAAAAGATTTATTTTCTATATTTTTATATACATCAGTTAAAAATTTTCCTTTTTTCATTATTTACTCCAAAACCTCTAATCCCATTGATCTAGCAGAACCTCTTACCATTTCAATTGCCCCTTCTATATTAGCGGCGTTGAGATCTTTCATTTTATTTTCTGCAATTTCTCTAATTTGATCTATCTTAACTGAACCACCTATAGTTCTACCAGGCTCACTAGAACCTTTATCTTTACCTGCAGCTTTTTTAAGGTAAAAAGAAACAGGCGGTGTCTTAGTAACAAAACTAAAGCTCTTATCTGAAAATACTGTTATAACAACTGGTATAGGCATATTTTTTTCTAAGGAATCTGTTGAAGCATTAAAGGCTTTACAAAATTCCATAATATTTACACCTCTTTGGCCCAATGCAGGACCTACAGGAGGGGAAGGGTTAGCTGCTCCAGCTGGTATATTTAGCTTTATGTATCCATCTATTTTCTTTGCCATTTTTCTCCCTTACAACAAATATTGTTGGTTGTATAATAATTGTTTAAATCTTCTCTACTTGACTATACTCAAGATCCACAGGAGTTGATCTACCAAAAATAGAAACAGCAACTTTTAGTCTTGATTTATCCTCATCAATTTCTTCTACCAAACCATTAAAACTTTGAAATGGGCCTTCAGATACTCTGACTTCTTCCCCGATTTCATATATAATACTAGATCTAGGTCTTTCAATACCTTCACTTATTTGATCAATTAGTCGCTTAGCTTCAGCTTGGCTTATGGCAATAGGTTTGCCCTTTCCACCTAGGAAACCAGTAACTTTTGACTGTGATTTAATTAAATGCCAGGATTGATCTGTCATTTCCATTTTGACTAAAATATAACCTGGAAAAAATTTCTTTTCAGATTGAATTTTACTGCCGCGCCTTACTTCTACCACCTCTTCTGTTGGGACTAAAACTTCTTCAATCAAATCTTGCATGTTCTTTGAAATAACTTGCTCTTCAATGCTTTGAGAAACTTTTTTTTCAGAACCAGAAAAAACATGAATAACATACCATTTTTTAGACATATTTGCCGTCCAATTTCGAGATTAGAATTGAGAAAAGTATAAACAATGTAATTAACCACCAAAACTTAATAAATACTGGACAATATTAGAAAGCATAAGATCAACTAATAAGAAAAAAATAGAAGCTATTAATGCCATAACGAAAACACTTAATGACGCCAACATAGTTTCTCGTCTAGAAGCCCAAGTTATTCTGTTAATTTCTTGTCTTACCTGCCTAACAAATTGCGCGGGGTTTGTTTTAGCCATGAGGAACCTTTCTTGCAAGAACAAAAATATTTATTTACATTTTTTTTTTTTTATAAGTCAAAGTCATTAATAATTTA
>QBXD01000053.1 GCA_003283875.1 SAR116 cluster bacterium AG-321-A13
GTGCAATGACTACTCAAGTTGAATTAATAAACAATGAAGAATTATTTAAAAAAGCTCCTATTATAAGAGAAGCCTCATTACAAATTGCTGACCCCCAAGTCAGGAACCTTGGTACAATCGGGGGAAATGTGGCTAATGGTGATCCAGCAAATGATATGCCTGGCTTAATGCAACTACTTGACGCTACTTATAAATTAAGTGGTTCTAATGGTGTTCGTGATGTTAAAGCAAGAGAATTTTATGAAGGAGCTTATTTTACTGTTAGGGAAGATGATGAAATTCTTATTTCAATTTCATTTGACGCTCCATCAGGTGGTTATGCCTATGAAAATCAAAAAAGAAAAATTGGTGATTATGCAACTGCAGCAGCTGGTGTAATATTAAAAGTTGAAAATAATATGTGTTCAAGTGCTTCTATAGCATTAACTAATTTATCAGACACTCCAGTATATTGTGATAAAGCTGTAGATATAATCCTTGGAAAAGAAATTGATAACAACATTTTAAATCAAGTCACAGAAGCTTGTGTAGAGCAAAGTGATCCTGTAGCTGATCAAAGAGGACCAGTTGAATTTAAGAAATACGTTGCTGGTATTGTAATTAAAAAGGCTCTTACAAGAGCTATTGAACGAACCTAATTAAGGGGAAAGATATGGAAAAAATTAATGTCACTATGACAGTTAATGGTAAAGAAGAGACATTATCAGCTGAGCCGAGAACACTTTTAGTCCACGCTCTTAGAGAGCACTTAGATTATACTGGTGCACATATAGGATGTTCTTCATCACATTGTGGTGCTTGCACTATAGATATGAATGGAAAATCAGTAAAGTCTTGTACAGTATTTGCACCTCAAGCAGAAGGAGCTGAAATTTTGACTGTTGAAGGTATAGGTTCTCCCGACAGACTTCATGCTATACAAGAAATGTTTAAAGAGCATCATGGTTTACAATGTGGATATTGCACACCTGGAATGATTATGAGGTCATATAGGTTTTTACAAGAGAACCCTAATCCTACAGAAGAAGAGGTCAGATTTGGTATTTCAGGAAACTTATGCCGATGTACTGGATACCAAAATATTGTTAAATCAATAATGGCAGCCGCAAGTAAAATAAGAGATGAAGCTAACGTTGAGAAAAAGGAAATAGCATAATGGATGACGTAAAAACCCCATCACGAGAAGAAAGAAAAAGTGCATTAAGCGGTCTCGGTACTTCTAGAAAGAGAGTTGAAGATGCTAGATTTACGCAAGGTAAAGGCAATTATGTAGACGATATAAAGCTAAAAGGAATGCTTTTTGGTGACTTTGTAAGATCACCAGTTGCACATGCAAGAGTAAAGAACATTGATACAAGCGCTGCTCTAGCCTTACCCGGTGTTCATGCAGTACTTACTGCAGCTGATTTAGAACCATTAGGTCTACATTGGATGCCAACGCTTGCAGGTGACAAACAAATGGTTCTTGCAGATGGCAAAGTACTATTCCAAGGGCAAGAAGTTGCGTTTGTTGTTGGAGACGACAGATATGCTGTAGCTGATGGTGTTTCTTTGGTAGAAGTTGAATATGAGGAGTTGGCAGTAGTAACAGATCCTTTTAAAGCTGAATTAAAAGATGCACCTATCTTAAGAGAAGACATTGCAGATCAGAAAGAAGGTGCCCATGGAGCCAGAAGACACCCAAATCATATTTTTACATGGGAAGCAGGTGAAAAGGAAGAAACTAATAAGGTATTAGAAGAAGCTGAAGTTGTTGCTGATGAAATGGTTTATTATCATAGAACACATCCATGTCCTCTTGAAACTTGCGGTTGTGTTGCTTCAATGGATAAAGTTAATGGTAAACTTACGGTTTGGGGTACGTTTCAAGCCCCACATGCTGTAAGAACGGTAGCGTCATTAATTTCAAGTATTCCAGAGCATAACATTAGAATTATTTCTCCAGATATTGGTGGAGGATTTGGAAATAAAGTTGGTGTTTATCCAGGCTATGTTTGTTCAATTGTTGCATCAATTGTAACTGGTGTTCCAATAAAATGGGTTGAAGACAGAATGGATAACTTAATGGCCACTGCTTTTGCAAGAGATTATTGGATGCATGGTAAGATATCAGCAACAAAAGAAGGAAAAATTACTGGTTTGTGGTGTCATACTACAGCTGATCACGGAGCATTTGATGCATGTGCTGATCCCACAAAGTTTCCAGCTGGATTTATGAACATTTGTACTGGTTCATATGATATTCCAGTTGCTTATTTAGCTGTTGATGGTGTTTATACAAACAAGGCACCTGGTGGCGTAGCATATAGGTGCTCTTTTAGAGTGACTGAAGCTTCTTATTTTATTGAAAGAATGATTGAAGTGCTTGCACAGAAACTTGGAATGGATTCTGCTGAACTCAGATCTAAGAATTTTATAAAAAAAGAGCAATTCCCTTATACATCAGCTCTTGGTTGGGAATATGACTCAGGCGATTATCATCAAGCTTGGGAAAAAGCTATGAAATCTGTAAACTATAAACAATTAAGAGAAGATCAAGCAAAACAATTACAATTATTTAAAGATGGTAAATCAAGAAAGTTGATCGGTATTGGTCTTAGTCACTTTACTGAGATAGTAGGAGCTGGTCCTGTTAAAAATTGTGATATCCTTGGTTTAGGAATGTTTGATGCTTGTGAAATAAGAATTCATCCAACGGGTTCAGCAATTGCAAGACTGGGAACAATTTCTCAAGGTCAAGGTCATGCCACCACATTTGCTCAAATATTAGCATCTGAAATTGGTATTCCAGCTTCTGACATCACATTAGAAGAAGGTGATACTGATACCGCACCTTATGGATTAGGTACTTATGGATCTCGTTCTACACCAGTTGCTGGAGCGGCAACTGCCATGGCTGGTAGAAAAATTAGAGCAAAGGCACAAATGATTGCAGCTTACTTGCTAGAAGTGCATGATGATGATTTAGAATGGGATGTTGATAGATTTTCAGTCAAAGGTGCCCCTGAAAAATTTAAAACTATGAAAGAGATTGCATTTGCTTCTTATAATCAGGCCATACCTGGTGTAGAACCCGGTTTGGAAGCAGTTAGCTACTATGATCCACCGAATATGACTTATCCAAACGGAGCCTATGTAGTAGTCATGGAAATTGATGTAGACACCGGGGTTAGTGACATTAAACAGGTTTACGCTCTTGACGATTGCGGTACTCGAATAAATCCAATGATTATCGAAGGTCAGGTTCACGGTGGATTAACAGAAGCTCTTGCCATATCTATGGGACAGGAAATTGCTTATGATGAGCAAGGTAATGTCATGACAGGTACTTTGATGGACTTTTTTATTCCAACTGCTTGGGAAACACCAAATTACGAGACTGATTATACAGAAACACCAAGTCCGCATCATCCTATAGGTGCAAAGGGTGTAGGTGAAAGTCCTAATGTTGGTGGAGTGTCTGCTTTTTCAAATGCTGTACATGACGCCTTTAAACCATTTGGACTAACTCAGGCTCACATGCCTCATGATCATTGGAGAGTTTGGAAGATTGCTAAAGATCTTGGACTTCATAGTTAGTCTAGCAGATAAACAAAAATGCAATGGCAAGATATTAAGAAGTATCTATATGAACTAGATTATATAGCATCAGATGAACTAGCTATGAGCATTCATATTGCTTCAAGTCTTGGCAGACCTCTATTGTTGGAAGGTGAGGCAGGTATTGGAAAAACTGCCCTTGCCATTGCTTTATCTAAATTGCATGAAACTAGTCTTATAAGATTACAATGTTACGAAGGTCTTGATTCTACCTCAACAATTTATGAATGGAATTATCAAAAACAATTACTTGCAATTCGTTCTAACGAAACCAAAAGTAACAATGAAATAGATATTGATAACCACATATTTTCTAGAGATTTTCTTTTGGAAAGACCTTTATTAAAGGCAATAACTCAAAAGAAATCACCTGTACTTCTTATTGATGAAATCGACAGAGCTGACGAAGAGTTTGAAGCGTATCTTTTAGAAATTTTGTCGGAGTTTCAAGTGTCTATACCTGAATTTGGTACGATAAAAGCTATATCAAAGCCAATTGTAATTATAACGTCTAACAGTACTAGAGATTTGTCTGATGCTTTAAGAAGAAGGTGCATTTATAATTATGTATACTACCCGAAAAAAGAACTTGAGCTTCAAATATTGCAAAAAAAAATGCCGGACATTGAATTAGAATTATCAAAACAAATTGTTAGCTTTGTCCAAAATTTAAGAATGGAAGATTTAGAAAAAAAACCTGGTATAGCAGAAACTTTAGACTGGGCTGCCGCTATATCAGGATTGGGATTAAAGGATTTATCTGAAAATCATGAAATCTTACATTCAACCTTGGTCTGTTTGTTAAAAACAGAAGCTGACAAGGCAATTATTTCTTCAGAAACAAGTCAGAAATTAGCTAAAGTATAATATGCTTAAACCTACAAAATTTCTATTAAGGTCGTCCAAAACTTCTAGATTGCTAGACTTTAGTCATCACATGTTTGCTAACGGTTTTAATACTTCCTTTGATCAGGTAACTCAGTCTCTTAATGGTTTGCAAAATATTGATTTGTCTAAAATAGAAGAGTGGAAAAATGCTCTTAAATCAATTTATTGTTACAACTTTGATACATATGAAAAATTTGATGAATTGTTCGATTCCTTCTGGACAAATGAAGGAAGAAAAAAAACAAATATCCAAAGACAAAATAATAATAAAAATAACGATTCAATAAATACTCGAAGTATTTTAGCCCCTCCCGAGCAGGGTACACTTGACAATGAATCAACAAATAAATCTATGACTAATAACGAAAATGAAATGGAAGCTTCTAGCAATGCAGTGTCTAAAATAACTGCCAGTTTTATAGAAAACAAAAAGAAAACAGATTTAAAAGAACTAATTGATTCTGATTTACAAAAAAGAATACACTCAGCTGTTTTGAAAATAGCTAAGTCAATTAAACATAAAAGGTCTAGACGATTAATAGTAGACAGAAAAGGTGATAAATTAGACTTAAGGAAAATTGTTAGTAAATCATTACCCTATGAAGGTTATCCTATTAAATTGTATAAAAAAAGTAAGCCTAAAAAGCCGATGAGAATAGTTAGCATATTAGATATATCAGGATCTATGAAGGTATATAGTCAAATTTTTTTAACTTTTGTTAAGGGTTTGGTAGGAGTTGATCAATCTGCAGATGTATATTTGTTTCACACTAGATTGATGAGAGTTACAGAATATCTCAAAGAAAATGACACTTTAAAAGCGGTTAATAGGATTTCTTTACTTACTGAGGGATTTTCGGGTGGTACTAAAATTGGAAAGTCATTAAAAGAATTTAATAATGTTTATTCAAAAAACCAAGTTAATGGTAGAACAGTCGTTATCATTATTTCTGATGGTTACGACACGGGAAGTCCAAAAATTGTTTCACAAGAACTTGAAAAATTAAAAAAGAGAAATTGTAAAATAATCTGGCTAAATCCTCTTCTTGGATGGGAGAATTATGAACCAGTTGCTGCTAGCATGAAAGAAGCATCTTCGTATTTAGATTTATTTGCACCTTGTAGTACTATCGAAGATTTAGAAAATTTAGAAAAAGAATTATGTATGATATGACAAATAATGATGAAAAATTAAATTTTGAAAATGTTTTGAAAACTCTTGAAAACAAGGGATCTTCTTTTGTAATTGCTACTGTCATCAGAACTATGTCGTCAACTGCTGCAAAACCTGGCATGAAAGCGATAATTTCAAACAACGGTGAAATATTATCAGGTTGGCTTGGAGGTGGATGTGTTACGAACGCTGTACGTAATACAGCTTTAGAAACATTAAATTTAAAAAAACCCAAATTAGTTGTGTTAAGTCCAGACGATATTAAAGAAGATTTGGACGGATTAAAAAGTGATCAAACTTTTCATAAAAAAAATTATTGTCCTAGTGAAGGTTCAATGGATATTTTTGTTGAGCCTTTTTATCCTAAATCTGAATTAATAATTTATGGTAATACACCAATTGCAAATGAATTAGTCAAATTTGGTGAGAAATATAGCTTTAGTGTAGTTCATA
>QBXD01000054.1 GCA_003283875.1 SAR116 cluster bacterium AG-321-A13
AGGTAAAACTTTTACTATGGCCCACGTCATTAATTCACTGAATAGACCAGCATTGGTAATGGCTCCTAATAAGACACTTGCAGCGCAACTTTATGGAGAAATGAAAGATTTTTTCCCCGAAAATGCTGTTGAGTATTTTGTGTCATACTATGACTATTATCAACCAGAGGCATATGTACCTCGTTCAGACACATATATAGAAAAAGAATCAAGTATTAATGATCAAATTGATAGAATGCGCCATTCTGCAACAAGAGCTTTACTTGAAAGAAAAGACGTTATTATTGTCGCATCGGTCTCTTGTATTTATGGCATTGGATCAGTAGAAACATATTCAAAAATGACAATGACTTTAAAAGAAGGACAAGATTTTCCACGACAAAAATTATTAAGACAATTTACTGAACTTCAATACACTAGAAACGATATGTCTTTTGTAAGAGGTACATTTAGAGTAAGAGGAGATATAATAGAAATATTTCCAGCACACCTAGAAACTGTTGCTTGGAGAATAACTTTATTCGGTGATGAAATTGAAAATTTATTTGAGGTAGATGCTTTAACAGGGCAGAAACTGTCAAAATTAAGTTCGATTAAAATTTATGCTAACTCTCATTATGTCACACCAAGACCAACTTTAAATGAAGCTATAAAGTCTATAAAAGAGGAGTTAAAACATCATTTAGATTTCTTATATAAAAGCAATAAATTAGTTGAAGCACAAAGACTTGAGCAACGAACTAATTTTGATCTTGAAATGATGCTTGCTGCTGGGACATGCCCAGGAATAGAAAATTACAGTAGATACCTGTCGGGTAGAAATCCTGGTGAACCTCCACCTACTCTTTTTGAGTATTTACCTGACGATGCCCTTGTATTTACAGATGAAAGCCATATAACAGTAAGTCAAATAGGTGCAATGTATAAAGGTGATTTTAGAAGAAAATCTACTTTATCAGAATATGGTTTTAGATTACCTTCTTGCTTAGATAACCGACCTTTAAAATTTGAAGAATGGGAGGCTTTTAGACCTCATACTATTCACGTTTCAGCCACTCCTGGAGAGTGGGAACTAAATAAAACTAATGGTATATTTATTGAACAATCAGTCAGACCAACTGGTCTTATAGATCCTAAAATAACTATAAGACCTACTAAAACTCAAGTTGATGATTTAATTCATGAAACAAAGTTGCAATCTAAAAAAGGAAATAGAGTTTTAATTACCACACTAACCAAAAAAATGGCTGAAGCTTTGAGCGAGTATATGTTTGAGGCTGGTTTAAAAGTAAGATATATTCACTCAGACGTGGATACTCTTGAACGTATTGAAATAATAAGAGATTTGAGATTAGGAATTTTTGATGCGCTAATAGGAATTAATCTTTTAAGAGAAGGTTTAGATATTCCAGAGTGCGCACTAGTTGCTATATTAGATGCTGATAAAGAGGGATACCTTAGATCAAAAACATCACTCATCCAAACTATAGGACGTGCAGCAAGACATGTTGAAGGTAATGTCATATTATATGCTGATACAATAACTGGATCAATGCAGTACGCTATTGATGAAACAAACAGAAGAAGAAAAAAACAAATTGATTATAATATAAAGAATAAAATAACTCCAAAAACAGTTATTAGTAAAATTTCTAATATATTAGAAAATCTTAGTGATGAAGGTGAAGAGAATAAAAGTTCTAAACATGTTGGAAAAAGTATTAAACAATCAATTCAAGAACTTCAGTCAGATATGGAAAAAGCAGCAAGCAACCTTGAATTTGAAGAGGCTGCGAAAATTAGAGATAAAATAAAAATCTTGCAACAAAAAGAACTAGGATTGATGGTTGCTCCTAAAGAAAATTACAGAAGTAAATTTAGTAAAAAGAAATAAACAAACTATTTATTAAAATTAATTTAAGGTGCAAAATTTACTAAATGAAAAAAAAGACTAAACCTTCTCTTAGTAATGGGATTGAGGTTATAAAAAATGAATTAAGAACAATTCCTAGCAAATCTGGAATTTATCAGATGTTGGGAGAAAACGAAGAGTATTTATATATTGGTAAAGCAAAAAATCTAAAAAATAGAGTTGGTTTTTACACTCAGCCAAAAAGACTTAACTCAAGACTAACATACATGGTCTCAAGTACAGTTAAAATGGAGATCATTATTACATCGTCTGAGGTTGAAGCTCTATTATTAGAGTCGAATTTAATTAAAAAATTCGAACCAATTTACAATATATTACTTAAGGACGACAAAAGTTTTAGTTCTATATTATTTAACTTGTCACACCCATTTCCACAAATATCTTCTCATCGAGGATCAAGAACAATTAGAGGAGAATACTTTGGACCATTTGTATCTAAAAGAACGATTTACAAAACAATTGAAACATTGCAAAAGGCATTTTTACTGAGAACTTGCAATGATAATATATTCAAGTCAAGAACTAGACCCTGTTTACAATATCAAATAAAAAGATGTAGCGCTCCCTGTGTCAATTTTATATCTGAAGAAAATTATAAAAAAACTGTAGTTGAGGCCAAAAACTTTCTAAATGGGAATTCCAAAAAAATAAAACAAAATTTGATAGACAAAATGTATGATGCGTCTAATAAACAAAATTTTGAAGCTGCAGCAATTTTTAGAAATAGAGTTAAAGCTCTAACAGAAGTAAGTGCAAGTCAGAACATTAATATACCAAACGTTAAAAATATTGATTTTTTAGTAATAAAAAAAATTGATAATAAAGTCGTAATTCAAATGACTATCATTAGGAATGGTTGTAACTACGGATCAAAATCTTATTTCCCTAATCCTGGAAGAAATGGGACTGATGTTAATGAAAATGAAATCATGCAAGCATTTATATGCCAATTCTACGAGAAAAATATTCCAGCACAGAGTATACTTGTTAATGAATATCCTAAAGATAAATCCCTAATTGAAGAATTTCTGAGAACAAAACATAAATTTAAAGTTGGAATTGAGTCTCCTCAAAGAGGTAAAAAATTAGAACTTATTAATTCTACCCTAAAAAATGCTGAAGAAAACCTTAATAGAAAAATCTATGAAAAATCATCAAATCAAAAAAATTTATTAAAACTTCAAGATGCCTTCCATTTTAGAAAGAAAATAAAAAAATTAGAAGTGTATGACAATTCTCACCATCAAGGCAAATCACCTGTTGGTGCAATGATAGCTTTTAATGAGGATGGTTTTTTGAAATCATTATACAGAAAGTATAATATAAATTCTGAGTGGAAAAACAAAAATTCATCGAAAAATACTGAAACTCTGAATAATAATGATTATTTAATGATGAAAGAAGTCATTGAAAGAAGGTTTACTGGAAAAGCTTCTTCAAATTATCCTGATTTATTAATAATTGACGGAGGGAAAGGTCATTTGAATACTGTTTTATCCGTACTTAAAAAATTGAAAATTGAAAATATTGAAGTATTAGCAGTTTCTAAAGGTATAAAAAGAGATGCAGGAAGAGAAAGCTTTTATACCAAGCATAACAATAAAATTATATTTGAAAAAGATGACACAATTTTATTTTTTCTTCAAAAATTAAGAGATGAAGTTCACAAATACGCCATTACTGGCCATAGACTTAAAAGTAAAAAAAGATTATTTCAAAACCCATTAGATGAAATAGAGGGTATAGGTGCTCAAAGAAAGAAATCATTGCTTGATGAATTCGGTTCAGCAAAAGCTGTTGGAACAGCCAGCTTAAAGGATTTATTAAAAGTTGAAGGAATTAACAAGTCAACAGCACAAAAAGTGTTTAACTTTTTTAATTAATAATAATTGCTTAACTATAATAGATTTTACCTTTATTGTAATAGCAAAATATATATTAAGTAAGGCTGTAAATGCTAAAAGAAAATTTAATTAAAAGCACAATACCTAATGGTTTAACTTTGTTCAGATGTTTAACAGCATTATTACTTCCTTTAATTGTTATCTATGGCGGTGAAATTGGTGCAATAGTTGCTACTCCTTTATTAATTTTAGCTGGTATGACTGACTATTTTGATGGTTTTTATGCTAGAAAATATAAAGTCATATCCAATTTTGGAAAAATTCTAGATCCAATTGCTGATAAACTTTTGGTAATTGGATTAATTTTTGCTTTAACTTCAGAGCATATGTTCGAATATAATTACGCTTTTATACCTGCACTTATAATCGTTTTGAGAGAGATTTTAATTAGCGGTATAAGAGAAAGTATTGCTGGTTATAATATTACCTTAGAAGTAACCTTTCTTTCAAAATGGAAGACCACAATACAACTCATTGCCTGTGGCAGTTTCTTAGTTTGGCGAACAAATACTTTTTCCTATAATATAGAAGCGTTAGGCATTATTTCATATACTTTTCTATGGGTTGCGGCCATAATTACTTTTGTAACTGGAATTCAATATATTATGAAATTAGTTTTATTTTTTAAAAATAATAAAAATGTGAGTGAGTAATGGTTATAAAATACTTTTCTTGGATTAGAGAACATATTGGTAAGTCAGAAGAATTTATTGAACTACCTGATAATGTAAAAAACATAAGTGAACTTATTAATTACCTAAATAATTTGAACGATAATTACAAAAAAGTTTTTGTAAAAAAAGATTTAATTAAAATTGCTGTAAACAGAACATATTGCTCTGTTGAAACAAAAATAAGTAATAATGACGAAATAGCTTTTTTCCCCCCTGTGACAGGTGGATAAATGGATAGAAAAATAACGATCCCAGTTAAAATCAAAATACAGAATGAAGATTTTGATGTTTCAAAAGAGACTAAAATTTTAAGAGAAAAACAAACAGGTGCAATTGTGAATTTTGTTGGCGTTGTGAGAGGTTTTGATGAAAGAAATAATAGTTTAATAGATTCAATGACACTTGAGCATTATCCTGGAATGACTGAATTAGAAATTGAAAAAATTGTTAAACAAAGCTGTGAAAGATGGAATATTACTGGAGTAACTGTGATACATAGAGTTGGGAAATTATTACCCTCAGATCAAATTGTTTTTGTTGGTGTGTCTGCAAAACATAGACAAAATGCTTTCGACAGTTGTAATTTTATAATGGATTGGCTAAAAACAAAAGCTCCTTTTTGGAAAGTTGAAGAAAATAAAAATCAAAAAAAATGGGTTAATTATAATTTGTCTGACGATGAAGCAACAAAAAAATGGGTTGTTTAAAATTTTTCTAATCACCATTAACCAAATCTGAATAAGCTTTTGTCAATTTTAAACAAAATTCAGCTGGTTTAAACTTGTAATCTCCAATTGATTGAACTGGAGTAACTTCTGCCGCTGTACCTGTTAAAAAACATTCTTCAGCCTCAGCCATTTCTTCTGGCATAATTTTTCGTTCAATAATGTCAATACCATTTTCTTTGGCAAGTTTCATTACTGTTCTTCTTGTAATTCCATCAAGAAAACAATCAGCTAATGGTGTATGAAGTTTTCCATCTGGCATTCTAAAAAAAATATTAGCGCCTGTTGCCTCAGCAACTTGGCCTCTATAATCTAACATTAGTGCGTCACTATAACCTTTTGCTTCTGCTTCATGTTTGGAGAGTGTACAAATCATGTATAAACCAGCAGCTTTAGCGTGAACGGGTCCACATTCAGGACTTGGACGTCTCCACTTAGCAATATCAAGTTTTATTCCTTGCATTTTTTGATCTGGATCGAAATAACTAGGCCATTCCCAAACAGCAATAGCTACATTTATTTTAGTTGATTGTGCAGAAACAGCCATCATTTCACTACCTCTCCAAACTACTGGTCTTACATAAGCATCTGACAATGAATTTTTTTCAAGCAAAAGATCTTTTGCTTTTTCTATTTCATTTTTTGAATAAGGTATTTCCATATCAAGTGAATGGGCGGAGTCAAATAACCGTTCAGTATGTTTCTTTGTTTCAAAAATTTTTCCTTTATATGCCCTTTCACCTTCAAAAACACAACTAGCATAATGTAAACCATGATTTAAAACATGAATGTTAGCTGTTTTCCATTCAACTAAATT
>QBXD01000055.1 GCA_003283875.1 SAR116 cluster bacterium AG-321-A13
CTTACCGATATTGGGAATTCCGAAGCAAGTTATTGATGATATTGAACATCCTAAATCAGTTGCTATATTAGGACCAGAATACAATGGTCTTAAACCTAAAATGCTTATCAATGTTGGTGATGGTGTTGTTAGAGGTACTCCACTTTTTTGCCATAAAGACCATCAAGAAATTTTGTACGTGTCTCCCTGTAAAGGAAAAGTATCAGAAATTAATAGAGGTGAAAAAAGAGTTCTTTTAAGCGTTGTAATAGAAGTTGAAGATTTTGCTCATAAAGGAATAGCAATAACAAAATTACATTCAAAGATTAAAAATAAGACTGAATTTATTAAAAATTGCTTGTTTGATAGTGGTTTATGGACTTCATTCCTAACAAGGCCTTATTCAAAGGTTCCAGCAAGAGATTCAAAACCTTCTTCAATTTTTGTTACGGCTATGGACACTGAGCCGTTATGCCCAGACGCAGAGTTAATTATTAATAATGATTTAAGAGCTTTTAATGAAGGTGTTAAAAAGATATCTTCCCTTACAGATGGCAAGGTTTTTATTTGTAAAAAAGAAAATAGCAGTATTAAATTTAGTGAATTTGAAACATTCGAATTTGCAGGTCCGCACCCCGCTGGTTTGCCAGGAACGCACATGCACTTTCTTGATCCTCCAAACTCTGACAAAACTGTATGGTCGATTGGCTATCAAGATGTTATAGCTATAGGCAAACTATTTTTAACAGGATATATTAACATAGATCGCATTGTATCAATTGCTGGACCTCTTGCTAACAACCCAAGATTAGTTAAAACAGTTTTAGGTGCGTCTTTAGATGATATACTTGAAGGTGAATACCCAAAAACTGAAAATTGCAGAGTAATCTCAGGTTCTGTCTTGTCTGGGTTTCATGCTGCTGATGATTTGGCTTTTTTAGGAAAATATTCTCGTCAAATAACAATCATAAAAGAAGATAAAGAAAAACATTTTTTTGGTTGGATTAAACCACAACCTAGCAAATTTTCTGTAATGCCAGTTTTACTATCAGCGTTTAGTTTTTTTAAGTTATTTAATTTAACATCAAATCTAAATGGTGGTAGAAGAGCAATGGTTCCTACAGGTGTGTTTGAAACTTTAATGCCACAAGATCTTCTACCTACCCAATTATTAAGATCATTGTTGGTTATGGATACTGACGTTGCTCAGTCTTTAGGTGCTTTAGAACTTGACGAAGAAGACGTAGCTTTATGCACTTTTGCTTGTCCAGCTAAATATGAATATGGTGTAGCTTTAAGAGAAAGTCTTCAAAAAATTGAGAAAGAAGGTTAATTAATGTCATTACGTAGTTATTTCAATTCTATTGAACCTCATTTCGGAAGAGGTGGAAAATATGAAAAATATTATCCGATCTTTGAAATGGTTGAGACAATATTTTTTACAAGTAATACTGTAACAAAAGTTGCTCCTCATGCTAGAAGTTTTGTTGATATGAAAAGAGTAATGACTTACGTCGTTATATCAACAATACCCTGCATACTATGGGCTCTATATAATACTGGCTTTCAAACCAACACAGCTTTAGCTTCTGTCGGTTCAAGTGGTGAAATAGGTTGGAGAATTGCTCTTTTAAAATTAACAGGCCTTGGACTCGATCCACAAAGCCTATTATCTAATATTTCTCATGGTGCATTATATTTTCTTCCAATTTATCTAACAACTCTAATTGCAGGTGGCATATGTGAAGTCACATTTGCTACAATTAGAGGACATGAGGTTAATGAAGGTTTTTTAGTTTCTTCTATGCTTTTTGCTTTAACTTTACCTGCATCTACTCCTTTATGGCAAGTTGCTCTCGGTATAGCTTTTGGAGTAGTTGTTGGAAAAGAGGTGTTTGGTGGGACCGGTAAAAATTTCCTTAATCCTGCCCTCACAGGTCGTGCTTTTTTATATTTTGCTTATCCTGCTTACATGTCAGGTGATGCAATTTGGACACCAGTTGACGGTTATTCAGCTGCTACTTCCTTAAGTATTTCTGCTTCTGAAGGTTATGAAAGCCTTAGTAATTATGGGATAACTTGGCTAGACGCATTCTTAGGTAACATTCAAGGATCATTAGGTGAAACTTCAACGCTAGCCATAGGTATGGGGTTAGTTTTTCTTTTGATGACAAAGATAGCTAACTATAGAATGATAGTTGGTTGTTTATTAGGTATGATAGTCTTTTCTTCCTTTTTAAATTGGATTGGTTCTGATACTAACCCAATGTTTAGCATGCCGTGGTATTGGCATTTAGTGATTGGTAGTTACGCTTTTGGCTTAGTATTTATGGTCACAGAGCCAGTTTCTGCTAGCCACACCAATACAGGTCGTTATATTTATGGAGCTTTGATTGGTTTTATGGTTGTGATGATAAGAGTTTTAAACCCAGCATTTCCAGAGGGAATGATGTTAGCAATTTTATTTGGAAATATTTTTGCTCCATTGATAGATCATTTTGTAGTAATGGCGAACATCAAAAGAAGGGCTAAATTAAGTGTCTGATTCAAATAATATTTTTACAAAATTTAAAAACATGCCTGTCGATGGTATTGTCAAAACAGTTATAGTTGCAACTGCTTTATGTTTCGTTTGTTCCATGGTCGTCTCTTTTGCTGCTGTGAATCTTAAGTCTATACAAGAGGTTAATAAAACAATTGATAAGCAAAAAAATATTCTGCAAGTAGCAGGTGTTTATCATGAGGGTATTGACGTAAATAAAACATTTTCTTCCTTCCAACCATTAGTAGTTGATCTTAATAGTGGTAAGTTTACTGATAAATTTGACCCATCTATTTTCGATGATAAAAAAGCAGCTCAGGATCCATTACTTAGTGTATCTCTAGAAAATGATCCTGCATCTATAGGAAGAAGAACTAACTATGCTACTATTTATCTTTTAAAAAAAGATGATGGATCTTTAGATAAAGTTATTCTACCTATTCATGGATATGGTCTATGGTCTACATTATATGGCTTTATTGCATTAGAGGATAATCTTAATGATATTTTTGGTCTTCAATTTTATCAACATGCTGAAACACCTGGTTTAGGTGCTGAAGTTGATAATCCTAAATGGAAAGCCCAGTGGAAAGGTAAAAAGCTAAATAATAAAAACGGTGAATTAATGATACAAGTTGCTAAAACTCAAAAATATAAAGAACACCATATTGACGCATTAGCAGGGGCTACACTTACTTCTAACGGCGTAGATAATCTAGTAAGGTTTTGGATGGGTAAAGACGGCTTTAAAAAATTTCTTAACAATTTAAAAAATGGAGCGGCTTGATGTCTCAGACTAGAAAACAATTACTAGTCGATCCCCTAGTTGATAATAACCCTATAACTCTTCAAGTTTTGGGAATTTGCTCAGCTTTAGCTGTTACCTCTTCTTTGAGTGTAGCTTTTGTTATGTCTTTAGCAGTTATTGCTGTTACAGGATTTTCCTCGTTATTTATTTCCTTCCTTAGAAATTATATTCCAAACTCTATAAGAATAATTGTCCAAATGGTTATAATAGCTTCTCTTGTAATACTTGTTGACCAAATAATTAAAGCTTATGCTTATGAAATATCAAAAACTTTATCAGTGTTTGTTGGATTAATAATAACAAACTGTATTGTTATGGGAAGAGCAGAAGCTTTTGCTATGAAAAACACTCCTTTTAATTCTTTTGTTGATGGAGTTGGAAATGGATTAGGTTACAGCTTGCTATTAATGTGCGTAGGGGTAGTACGAGAACTTTTTGGATCAGGTACTTTATTTGGAATAACAGTTTTAGACCCAGTAAACAATGGTGGATGGTATGTTCCAAATGGATTATTATTGTTGCCGCCATCTGCTTTTTTTATAATTGGTTTTTTAATTTGGGGTGTGCGTTCTTGGAAAAAATCGCAGGTTGAAGCTCGTGAGTTTAAAATACAATCATTAGAGGTTCATTAATGGAAGCCTTAATTTCATTAGCTGTAAAAGCAATATTTGTTGAAAATCTTGCACTTTCTTTTTTTCTTGGTATGTGTACATTTATTGCTGTATCTAAGAAAATTTCTACAGCTATCGGTTTAGGAATTTCAGTAATGATAGTACAATCTATAACCGTTCCAGCTAATAATATTATATTATCATATTTGCTAAAGCCAGGGGCCTTAGCGTGGGCAGGTTTTCCTGATGTTGATTTGACATTTTTAGGATTGATATCTTATATTGGTGTTATTGCAGCATTAGTACAAATTTTAGAGATGATTTTAGACAAGTATTTCCCACCTTTATACAACGCATTAGGTATTTTTTTACCTTTAATAACAGTTAATTGCGCAATTTTAGGTGGTTCATTATTTATGGTTGAAAGAGATTATAATTTTTCTGAAGCTACAACCTATGGAATAGCCTCAGGTTTTGGTTGGGCTTTAGCTATAGCTACAATGGCAGGTGTGAGGGAAAAACTAAAATATAGTGATATTCCAGATGGTCTACAAGGCTTGGGTATTACATTCATTACTGCTGGATTAATGGCTATGGCTTTTATGTGTTTTTCTGGTGTAAAACTTTAAGGATTTAAATAAATGGACACTTTTATTCTCGGTATAACTCTTTTTACAATGATTGTACTAACTTTAGTTTCAATAATAGTATTAGCACGAAGTAAACTAGTTTCTTCTGGTGATGTTAATATTACTATTAATGGTGAAAAGACAGTTACAGTTCCTGCAGGAGGTAAATTATTACAAACGTTAGCTTCTGAAAAACTTTTTGTACCTTCAGCATGTGGTGGTGGCGGTACATGTGCTCAATGCAGAGTTAAAGTTCATGCCGGTGGTGGATCGATTCTTCCAACTGAACTAGGTCACATTAATAAAAGAGAAGCGTCATGTGGTGACAGATTATCTTGTCAAGTTGCAGTCAAACAAGATATGCAAATTGAAGTTCCAGAGGAAGTTTTTGGTGTGAGAAAATGGAGATGTAAAGTTCGTAGTAATGATAACGTGGCTACATTTATAAAAGAATTAATATTAGAGTTACCAGAAGGTGAAGATGTAAATTTTCGTGCAGGGGGTTATATACAAATAGAGGCTCCAAAATATTCTTTGTCTTATAAAGATTTTGACGTTGATAAAGAATATCACGAAGATTGGGACAGATTTAAAATATGGGATTTTAATGCCGAAAGTAATGAACCTATTGAAAGAGCTTATTCAATGGCTAATTGTCCTGCCGAAAAAGGTATTGTAATGTTAAATGTAAGAATAGCTTCACCTCCACCGGGTTCCTCAGGTATTCCAGCAGGTAAAATGTCATCATACATTTTTAATTTAAAAGCAGGTGATGAAGTTGTAATATCTGGACCTTTTGGTGAGTTTTATGCGAGAGAAACAGATAAAGAGATGGTTTTTATTGGAGGTGGAGCTGGTATGGCTCCGATGAGAAGTCATCTTTTTGATCAATTTAACAGAATTAAGACAAATCGCAAAGTAACTTTTTGGTACGGTGCCAGATCAAAGAAAGAGATGTTTTACGTAGAAGATTTTGATAAATTAGATAAAGATAACTCTAACTTTAGCTGGCATGTTGCTCTTTCAGACGCAATGCCTGAAGATAAATGGGAAGGTCATACTGGATTTATACACAATGTGTTGTACGAACAATATTTAAAAGATCATCCGGCCCCTGAGGACTGTGAGTTTTATATGTGTGGTCCTCCAATGATGAACCAATCTGTTATTAATATGCTTCTTGACTTAGGTGTTGATAGAGAGGATATTATGCTTGATGATTTTGGTGGATAATCATTAATCTAACAATTTATTAATTTTTTAAATTAGATAAAAGCTGTTTTATTAAATATTTTGATATTAAAATGTTAGAGTTATAATATGGAAATATTATTGTTTATTTTTCCCTTACTGAGT
>QBXD01000056.1 GCA_003283875.1 SAR116 cluster bacterium AG-321-A13
CAAATTGCATTTCTAAAAGATTATTTTCTGGCCTAATTAAAACAATTGCTCCAATAAAGGTAATAGCCACCGCAAACCATTTTGTAGTTTTAACATTCTCTCCTAATAATGGTATAGCAAAAATCATTGTAAAAATTGGGTTGATAAATATTAAAGCTGTTGCATCTGAAACAGGTATTAGAATTGAAGTTCCGAATAATATAGTTATCCCAATCCATCCACAAAAAGATCTACTAAAATGAAGTTTATAGTTAGGTTGAATTATTTTTGATTTTGTTTTAAAAAAAAAAAGAAAAATTAAAATAAATGCAAAAAGAAATCTAGAATGGCTAATTTGCATTGGATTTAATGGTTTTCCTAATAAGTCTGTGCCCAATACTTTAGCGATCATAGTTGTTCCACCAATAAATAAAGAGACAAAAGTCATGTAGCAAATTGAGGAAAGTGTATTATTTTTAATTATCATTTATTTTAATTATTTTAGAGATTGGTGTGTAGAAAATTTCTAATATAACGAAACCAGTTATTACAAATATTGCTATTAATTGATTGATGCTGATATCGTCCTTCAAAATAAAAAAAGCGAGGCAAAGTGCTATTACAGGTTTTAAAAAGAATAAATAATTACCGCGAGCAACATCAGGGATTTTAGAAAGTCCCCAAAGCCACAAAATGAAAGCAATGCAAGTGTTCCAAATACCAAGTGCAATGATTGAAAAATATTCAACACTTGATCGATCAAAAAGATCAAGTGGGTTTACCCATATACCCCAGATTATGCCAATAGATGGATATAAAGTTACAAATCCAAGGGTGAAAGTGTAGGTTGTCATTCGAACAGATCCGTATAATTGCACATAAGGCTTTACCATTACAAGATAGATTGCGCCAATTAGAGCGCATCCTATTGATAAACATATTCCAGTTAAACTGTTACTTGTTCCACTAAGTTGATCAAGATAGCCATCCGTTAACAAAAATATGCATCCTAAGAAAGCTCCAATACCACTGATAATTTTTGGAGGTGTTATTTTTGTTCCTTCAATAACTCTTGCCACAAAAACCACACCTATCGGCATTATTGTTACCATAGTGGCAACTTGTACAACAGATGCAAAATCTAAAGCCCAGTGAAATAGAAATTGACCGAAAGCCATTCCTAAAACAGAAAGAATTAAAATAGGATAACCATTTTCCTTTAGTGGTTTAATTAATTTTCTAGAAGTAGGATTTAACATGCATAGAATTAAGAGTGCAAATCCTCCTAATCCAAATCTCCAAACAGAGACTTCAACACCAGTTATACCAGATAGTTTTACAAAAAATTCCGAACTAGCATGCCCACATACACCTAAAAAAGCAGCTAAATACGCTAATATGATAATTGTTTTATTACTTTGCGTCATAAAATTAAAACAAAAATCAAAACTTTAAAACTAGTTGCCTTCGATAATTTTCAATACCTTTGGTGGTGACATCGGTAAACTATAAGATCTTTTTCCAATAGCTTGATATACAGCATTTGAAATGGCGGCCAAAGGTGGAACCAATGGAACTTCACCAACCCCTCTAACACCTTGCGGGTGTTTTGGGTTAGGAACTTCAATTAAAACTGTATCTAGCATAGGTAAATCAGAACAAACTGGCATTCTATAATCGAGGAACCCTGTGTTATCCAAATGACCTTGTTTGTTATAAATATACTCTTCACTCAAGGCCCATCCAATTCCTTGCGCACAGCCACCTTGCAGTTGACCTTCAACATAATCTGGATGAATAGCCTTTCCCACGTCCTGTATGGAAGTATATTTTTTTACTCTTACTATCCCTAAGTCCATATCAACTTCAACATCACAAATATGAGTTGCAAATCCGCCTTCAGCTCCTTCAGTGTTCACTTGATAACCTGCACCTATAGGTCCTCCAGTAGCAGTAGCTTTACCAGCCAATTCTGCTAAAGATAATGGATCAAAATTACCAGCATTGTCTCCAGCTGGACGAGCTTCACCATTTTCCCATTCAATAGCTTCTTCATCAATCCCCCAAATTTTAGCGGCTCTTTGTTTAAGTTGCTTAATTACTATTTTAGCGGACTCAGTTACAACCATTGCAGATGCAAATAAGACTCTACTTCCTCCAGTCAAATTACTATATCCAATGGTTGCTGTGTCACCTATTAACACAGAAACTCTATCATGATGGATACCTAAAAGTTCTGCGGTAATATTTGCTATAGAAGCTCTAGAACCCCCAATATCAGGGTGACCAGTGGTAACAACTACATTTCCATCTTCTGTAATATTAAGTTGTGCACTAGACTCTCCACCAGCATTAAACCAAAATCCACTTGCAACACCTCTTCCTTGATGCTTCCCTAGTTGGGATTTGTAATGTGGATGGTTCATTGCAGCTTCTAAAGTTTCCATGTAACCCATTGTTGGATACGTTGGCCCATGTACAGCTTTGGTGCCTTCTTTAGCAGCATTTAATTTTCTTAACTCAAGCGGACAAATTTTTAAAGCTTCTGCAATTTCATCCAATACGCATTCAACGCCATAAGCGCCAATTGGAGCTCCAGGCGCTCTATATGCTGCAACTTTACATCTATTCGATACAACATCGTATCCAAATGTATGCGCATTAGGAATATCATAAGGCGCTAATGAACATCCAACGGCACCTCTAATAGGAGATCCAGGAAATGCACCAGCCTGAAGATAATATGTACCTTGAGCAGCTACAATTTTTCCATCTTTGGTAGCTCCGATTTTAATTTTACTTTTTGAGCCTGACGTAGGTCCAGAAGCCCTCATCGTGTCTTCTCTATTCATCACGATTTTAACAGGACGACCTGTTTTTTGGGACAAAACTGTTGCTAGAGGTTCAAGGTAAACAATTGTTTTACCACCAAAACCTCCACCAATTTCAGCTGGTATAGCTCTTATATTACTTTGGGGAATACCTGTAAGAAAAGATGTCATGGCCCTTACCATAAATTGACCTTGACTTGAACTCCAAATAGTAGCTCTACCATCGGCCGCTACACTTACAAGGCATGAATGAGTTTCTAAATAACCTTGGTGAACAGCTTCTGTTTTGAAATCGCGTTCTATAATAACATCGGCTTTTGCAAAACCTTCTTCTATGTCACCTTTTTTATGCTCTAGAGTGCCCGCTATGTTAGATGGTTTATCATTAAATTTAATATGATCGTGTAAAATTGGAGCATCTGGTTTAATTGCGTCTTCAATGTCAATTGCCCAAGGTAAAATTTCATAATCTACTTCAATAAGATTACATGCTTCCTCTGCTATTGCTTCTGTGGTAGCAGCCACTGCTGCTAGTGGATGACCATGAAACAATACTTTGTCTCTAGCCATAACATTTCTACACATCCAGCGCATATCTTGTATACCTAGAATTACAGGTTTATCTAACGGAAAATCAACAATATCCTTAGAAGTAATTACAGCTTTAACACCGTCGAGAGCTTCAGCTTTTTTTGTGTTAATAGATTTGATCTTAGCATGAGGGTGAGGGCTTCTTAATACATGTCCCCATATCATTCCAGGCATTGTAGTATCTGAAGAATATTGAGCTCTACCAGTTACCTTTTCTGCACCATCAGGTCTAACTGTGTTTTTTCCGATCCATTTATTACTAATTTCATTCATTAAGCACTCTCCTTCATATCATCAGCAACTTCAAGAACCGCTTTTACGATTTTATCATAACCAGTACATCTACATAAATTTCCAGCTAACCAAAATCTTACTTCAGTTTCAGTTGGTGATGGATTATGATCTAGCAGAGCTTTTGATGCCATCAGAAAACCAGGTGTACAAATACCGCATTGTAACGCTGCTTTTTCTAAAAACTTTTGTTGTAAGGCATGAAGCTTTCCACCTTCTGACATACCTTCAATCGTCTCTAATTTACTACCTTGGGCTTCAGCGGCTAACATTAAGCATGAACAGACAAGTTCACCATCTAAAATAATACTGCAGGAACCACAATCACCTGAGCCACAACTTTCTTTAGAACCTGTTAACTCTAATTGGTTTCTTAAAACGTCTAACATAGTGTCATGAGGTTCACATAGATAATCGACATTTTCATTATTAATTTTTGTTGACACTTGAATTTTAGCCATAAGTTAATTTCCTTTAATTCTATCAATTGTAGTTAATGTTGCTCTTTTAAATAAAACACCAGCAACTTTAGTTCTGTAATCTATAGTTCCTCTTTTGTCGTCAATAGGGTCGCATAAATCCATGCATACCTTTGAAACTTTATCTAAAATTTCAGAGTTAAGATCTGAGCCGACCATTATTTTTGATGCTTCTTTTATAAGAAGAGGTGTTGGAGCAACTGCGCCTAAAGAAACTCTAGCAGCAGTACAAACGTTGTTTTCAAAAGTAATGTTAACACCACAACCTACAACAGCAATGTCCATTTCTGTTCTTGGTGTCATTCTCAAATAGGCGTCAGAGGAGTTTATCTCACGTTTTGGAAATTTTAGGCTTACTAACATTTCTCCATTATTCAACACAGTTTTTCCAGGACCAATATGAAATTCTTCAATTGGTATTTCTCTTTTACCATTTGGCCCAGCTATTAAAGCTATACATCCTGCAGCAATCAATGCTGGCACGCTGTCACCTGCTGGAGATCCATTACAAATATTCCCACCTAACGAAGCTCTTCCTTGTATTTGTTCAGAACCAATAAGTCTAAATGCTTCAAGAACACCTGGCCAAAGTTTAGAAAACTTCTTATTTCTATTTAAGTTAACACCTGACACAGAGGCACCAACTACAAATTCATTTTCTGATATTTCTTCTATCGAATTTAATTCAACTATTTTTTTTATATCTATAACTAAGTTAGGTTTTCTAATTCCACTCTTAATTTGAACTAATAAATCTGTACCTCCAGCTAAAAATCTAGCTGAACCATTTGCTTTTGAATGAGCATTAACAGCTTCTTCAATTGTGGAGGCTGCTAAGTATTGAGTATCTGACATATTTACTCCCGAAATTATAAATTTGTATATGTGATAAAAGACTTGTATTAATAAATAACAACTAAATACTTCTTATTCAATATTTAAGTTCCTTTTAAACACTATTTCTGCATGAAAATATTCACTAACGCACATTTTTTATTAACCTTAACATCTTTGTTTTGGGCTTTTAATACAATTGCAGGTAGGGCAGCAGTAGATGAAGTTTCACCATTGCTTGTCGTAAGCGTCAGATGGTTTTTTGTATCAATTTTATTAACTTTTTTATGTAGAAAAGAGTTATTTGAAACTTGGAAAGTTTTAAAACATAGACTCAATTGGTTAGTCATTATGGGCTTGTTTGGTTTTACTAGTTTCAACTCTTTTTATTATATTGCCGCACATGATACTATAGCTATAAATCTAGGATTAGTTCAAGGTACTATGCCTGCTTTTATAATAATTATATCTAGAATTTGGTTAAAAGAAAAAATAAATATACCCCAACTAATTGGTGTAATCATTACGTTTGTTGCTGTTTTGTTAGTTGTAAGTTCAGGAAATCTCTATGCACTTATGAAACTTCAATTAAACAAAGGTGATATTGTGATGATATTTGCTTGTACTTTATATGCTTTTTATGCTGTAGGGCTTAGAAAAAAACCAAAAATTGGAGCTTTAGTTTTACTTACATTCTTTTCGTATGTAGCATTTATTGGATCTTTACCTGGATTATTTTATGAAATTTTCACTAGCAATTTAGTTTTGCCAGGTATGAAAGGTATAA
>QBXD01000057.1 GCA_003283875.1 SAR116 cluster bacterium AG-321-A13
AATGGAAATCAGGTCAAAGTTAGTTTTGATATTGAAAGTCCAATGACAGAAGAAGATTATGTTAAAACTGTTTACATATTAGCTGACGGAAATCCCGCACCAAATGTAGCTAAATTTTCTTTTACAACAGATATGGGAGCGTGCTCTGCTACAACAAGAATGAGATTATCTAAAACTCAAAATATTTACTTATTAGCAGAATATAATAACGGTAATTTTGCCATGACAAAATCAAAAGTAAAAGTTACTATTGGTGGTTGTGGTGGTTAAGAAGGGAGGCTTTTGATGTCAAAAATAAAACCTAGAGGAAAAGTTCCTAAAACAGCTTCAGTTGATGAAATAATTGAGATAAAGACACTTATTAGGCACCCAATGCATAGTGGTCGAATGAAGGACAAAGATGGAAAAAAAATTCCAAAAAGAATTATTAATAAATTTTTAGTAAAATTTAATGGAAAGCAGGTTTTTGGTATGGATTTAGAACCATCAATTTCTACTAATCCTTACATAGCATTTCCATTTAAAGCAAAAAAATCTGGAACTTTTGATTTTGAATGGACAGATGATAATGGAGATAAATATAATATGTCCAGAAAAATGAATGTATCATAACCTTTAGGTATTACTTTGAAGAAAGATAAAAAACAAAGTTTAAAACTAAATAGAAGAGAGCTTTTAGTTGGCTCAGCCTCCTTAGGAGCCATGGCGGCTGCATCCAATTCAGTTTTTGCCAAAGAAGTTTCCTCAAAGAACTTGCCACCTAATGTGCCTGAGTGGACTAGTGAGCTTGGAGACGGTGTAGATGTTAATCCTTATGGAATGCCATCACAGTTTGAAGAAAATGTCATCCGTAGAAATGTAGAATGGTTAACTGCAAGTAGTCAGTCTTCAGTAAACTTTACTCCTATTCAAGATTTAGAGGGTATAGTTACTCCTAATGGATTGTGTTTTGAAAGGCATCATGGAGGAGTTTCAATAATAAATCCTAAAGATTATCGTCTCATGATTAATGGTTTAGTTGATAGAGAAATGATTTTCACTTTGGATGATCTAAAAAGATTTCCACAAACAAATAAATTTTACTTTTTAGAGTGTGCCGCTAATGGTGGTATGGAATGGAAAGGTTCTCAGTTAAATGGATGTCAATATACATTTGGCATGGTTCACAATGTCCAATACACTGGGGTTAAATTATCAGATTTAATTCAAGAGACTGGTTTAAAGTCAAAAGCAAAGTGGGTTTTAGCTGAAGGGAGTGATTCTTCTGGTATGACAAGGTCCATACCAATTGAAAAATTACTTGATGACTGCATGATAGCTTGGGCAATGAATGGAGAAGCTTTGAGATCAGAACAAGGTTATCCAGCTAGGCTTGTCGTACCAGGCTGGGAAGGTAATATGTGGGTGAAGTGGTTAAGAAGGCTTGAATTTGGAGATATGCCTTATATGACACGTGAAGAAACTTCAAAATATACTGATTTGCTACCTGAAGGAAACGCTCGAATGTTTACTTGGGTTATGGATGCTAAATCTGTAGTTACGTCTCCTAGTCCTGAAAAACCAATTTTGAATAAAGGTGTTCATCAACTAAGAGGCCTTGCTTGGTCAGGAAGAGGTAAAATTTCAAGAGTTGATGTTTCTTTGGATGGTGGAAAAAATTGGAAAACTGCAAAACTACATGACCCTATATTGAGCAAAAGTGTAGCTCGTTTTACCTTTCCTTTTGAATGGAATGGAGAAGAGTTACTAATACAATCTAGAGCTATTGATGAAACAAATTATGTTCAACCAACCATCCAAGAGCTTCAAAAAATTAGAGGCGTTAACTCAATTTACCACAATAATTCTATTGCAACATGGCTGGTAAATTCTGATGGTAAGGTTGATAATGTTCGACTTGGTTAAGCACTCAATATTATTTTCTTTTTTTATTTTTTTATCAAGCTTTGTAAATGCTGATGACAGAAAATTTAATTTAGGAAAAGTAGCAACCAAAACTGAAATTGCTGGATGGAACATTGATGTTAGACCTGATGGTCTGGGTGCTCCGAAAGGAAGTGGAGATGCAATTAAAGGCGAAGAAGTTTATGCAGAACAGTGTGCTGCCTGTCATGGGGATTTTGGTGAAGGTGTTGATAGATGGCCAGAGTTAGTTGGTGGTGAAGGTAGTCTTGACACTCATGATCCTGTAAAAACAACTGGAAGTTACTGGCCTTATGCATCAACAATGTATGATTATATTTATCGCGCAATGCCTTTTGGTGTTGCGCAATCTCTAACGCATGACGAAACATATCAGATAGTTGCTTATCTTCTTTATATGAACGAGATCATAGAAGAAGATTTTGTTTTGTCGGAAAAAAATATTGGAAAAATAAAAATGCCAAACCAAAAAGGCTTTTTACTACCTGATCCAAGACCAGACATTGCTAACACTGATGGAAAACCATGCATGAAAAATTGTAAAGTGCCAACTAAGATCATTGGAAAAGCTAGAGATATAGACGTTACACCAGAAGAAGAAAAATCATAAATTAAAGGTTAATTAATGCGTTCTAGGCGTGAATTTATCCAATTAGCATCAGTTTCAGCAATGCTATTAGCTACAAAATCCTGGAATGCTGTAGCAGCAAAGCAAAAACTCAAAACTGAAGATCTTTTAGATTTTGATGCAAAAGGACAGGTTACACTCCTACATTTAACTGATATGCATGGTCAATTAAAACCCGTATATTTTCGACCACCATCTGAAAACTTTGGTGTTGGTAAATTTGAAGGAATACCACCTCATTTAATTGGAGAAGCATTTCTAAAACATTTTGATATATTACCAAATACACCATTAGCTTATGCTCACACTATGGTTGATTATGTTCCATTGGCAATGGAATATGGTAAGTTAGGTGGCCTAGATCATACAACAACTTTGATAAAGGCAATTCGCTCTGAAAGAGGAGATGATAAAGTACTTCTTTTGGATGGAGGTGATACATGGCAGGGATCCTACACTTCGCTTCAAACTCAAGGCGCTGACATGGTTGAAGTGATGAGAGCATTACGAACTGAAGCTATGGTTGGTCATTGGGAGTTTACATTTGGGCAAGATCGCTTAAAAGAATTAATTGATAAATTGGGCTATCCATTCCTTGGTGGTAACGTTTTTGATACTGAATGGGACGAGCCTGTTTTCGAAAGTACAGCCTTTTTTGAAAAAGGGGGAGTAAGTATAGCAGTTATTGGTCAGCATTTTCCATATACTCCTATCGCAAATCCAAGTTATATGGTGAAGGGTTGGTCTTTTGGTATTAGACCTGAAGTTCTTCAAAAAAATGTAAATAAGGCTAAAAAACAAGGTGCAGAAATTGTAGTTCTTTTATCTCATAATGGTTTTGATGTTGATCAAAAGTTAGCCTCTATGATTGACGGTATTGACGTAATTTTAACTGGTCATACTCATGATGCTATTCCTAAGGGTATAAGAATTAAAGACACACTTTTATTGTCATCTGGCTCACACGGTAAATATCTAGGAAGAATAGATCTTAAAGTAAAAAATGGAAAAGTTGTAGATACAAGTTCAAATTTAATTCCGGTTTTTTCAGATATTATCCCACCTGATCCCGACATGACAAAACTCATTAATAAAATAAGAGCTCCATATCAAAGCGAGTGTAATAGGGTTATAGGTGAAACTGAAACCCTACTTTACAGGAGAGGTAATTTTAATGGCAGTTGGGATGATGTTATTTGCGACACGATTATTAGAGAAAGAGATACAGAAATATCTTTAAGTCCTGGTTTTAGATGGGGCACAACCTTATTGCCAGGACAAAAAATAACAATTGATGATATTTACTCACAAACATCAATGAATTACCCTGAAGTTTATAGAATTGAAATGACGGGTAAAATGATTAAAGAAATACTTGAAGATGTTTGTGATAATATTTTTAACCCCGATCCTTTTTTTCAACAAGGTGGTGACATGGTTAGAGTAGGTGGCTTAACTTATACATGTCGCCCCAAAAATAATATGGGAAATAGAATTAGTAATTTAAGGATTATATCATCTGACAAACCTCTTGAATCAAATAAAAACTATGTAGTAGGTGGTTGGGGTTCAGTTAACCAAAATGTTAAAGGACCTCCAATATATAATTTGCTAGAAAATTATATTTCAGAAAAGAAAATTATAAAAAATAATAATTTAGAGGCTGTTAAAATAGTGGGTATGTGAGTTAAGAAGGTAACCAATATGTGGTCACCTTCTTACTATTATTTTATTATGAAAACATGTCTGATGTAATACCAGAATACCACCCAATTGACTCTTCGTAGGTAGCTTTTCTTAAATTGCTATCTTCACCTGTTTTAGAAATAAAACCACTAGTCTTATTTATTTTGTCAGGTTTAGCGTCATAATTGGCACCAACTTTTATGCCATCATTAGTCGCTACTAAAGACCAGCAAGTATTTGCAAAACGAGGTGTAAATACTTTACTTCCAGTTAAACTACCTCTTATATGATTTGCAGCTACCTTAGCTTGACTGTTCGCTGAAAACCCTGACTTAGGCATAGATTTAGCAATTGATGCATCACCTAAAACATAGATATTTTCATCAGCTTGAGATTGCATTGATGCAGGAACTATTGGACACCAATCTCCTTTATTAACGCCGGCATTCATAGCAATTCGTCCTGCTTGTTGAGCGGGAATAACGCTTGCAGCGTCAGCTTTGAAAGTATCTAAATCAGTTTCAAATTCCATAGTTGAAGTATTAATTTTTTTAATTCCACCATGGGTATCAGCACTAATCCATTCAATCATTCCTGGATAATGTTTCTGCCATCCTTCCATAAAAAGACCTTGCTTAGAAAATTTGTTCTTAGGATCAAGAACAACAATTTTAGCAGTAGGATTAGTCTTTTTAAATTGGTGAGCAATCATAGAAATTCTTTCATAAGGTCCAGGAGGACAGCGATATGGATTTGGTGGAGGGACCATCACGAATGTACCACCTTTTTTCATACCTTTAACCTGATTCTTAAGCAGTTGAACTTGTGTTCCAGATTTCCATGCATGAGGCATTATAGATTGTGCTTCTGGAGAATATCCATTAACACTGTTAAATTTTAAATCAATGCCCGGAGATATAACGAGTTTGTCATAAGAAACAGTAGCCCCAGACCCAAGATATACTTTCTTTTCGGCGCCATTTACTGATGATGCCCATTCATGGACCATATTTACTCCATGGTTCACTGCAAGCCCATAATAATTGTGACCTATTGATCCATACTTTCTGAAATCGCCTAAGTATAGGTTTGAAAAGAAACAAGTATAATATCTCTTTGAAGCTTCGACTAAAGTTACGTCTACAGCTCCTTTAGAGTCTTTTGCAATATATTTTGCAGCAGTAGCTCCACCTGCTCCTCCTCCAATAACAACAACTCTTGGCAGAGCTCCAAAAGCTATCGAAGGCATTGAAAGTGCCGTTGTTGATGCAGCCATTATACCAACAAAGGAACGTCTTGTTATTTTAGCCATTTAATCCTCCTCCAAAATTAAAAACTTATTAAATGTTAACAACTTTTAAACTTAAGTAAAATTTTATTTTTATTTAGTTTTACTTAAATAAAGTGCAAGTGAGTTAATTTCTTCTTCACCAAGTCTGTCAGCAACCATTTGCATAACAGCGTTATCTTTTTCTTTTGTTTTATATGCTAGAATTTTTTTTATAAAAACTGCAGTCTTCATTCCGG
>QBXD01000058.1 GCA_003283875.1 SAR116 cluster bacterium AG-321-A13
TAATTTTTTACAATAATTAAATATTAAAATTTGCTTAAATTAATTTAACATATAAAATAATTGATGACCTTTTAAGGAGAATTTATTTGTCAAAAGCTTTTTTACTGTGGTGGATACAAGTAGTTACTGTGTCATTTTCTGCTATATTAATTTTTACATATGGTTGGTTTGAAAAACTTTATGATGCAGATCAAACTAAAATTAGTTTTATTATTATTGTAATTTTTATAGCAGCGTCAATTGCCACTGGTTTTTTAAGTTTCAAGTCTGATAAAGAACACAGAACATTAAGTAACTACATATGGTTTTCTTCGGAAACTATGGTTACTTTAGGTTTAATAGGAACAGTAGCTGGTTTTTTGTTAATGTTAAGTTCTGCTTTTGATAATTTAGATGTGAGTAATGTTGAAAATGTTCAAAAGGTAATTTCAAACATGGCCTTAGGCATGAGTACTGCATTGTGTACAACTCTTTCAGGGTTAGTTGGTAGCGTACTAACTAAAATTCAAATGGTAATATTAGAGAATAATTCTAATTATGAGTGATCCTAGATATAGATCATCTTTTGGTTTTATTGACCTGTTGTTTAATATGTTAATAGGCTTCGTATTTTTATTTATGTTAGCTTTTTTATTAATTAATCCTGTTGCTAAAAAAGAGACAATTAAACCTAAGGCAGAATATTTTATTGAACTTGAGTGGGATGGAGAAAAACCCTACGACCTTGATGTTTGGGTGAAAGATAATATGGGGCATATTGTCAGTTTCAGAAGACCTGATGACGCATTAATTCATTTAGAAAGAGATGACTTGGGAACAGTCAATGATACTTATGTTGATCAGAATGGTAAAACAGTCTATCTAAAAGAAAATAGAGAAGTTGTAGCGATAAGAACGCCTGAGGCGAGATCTTATTTAGTAACTATACACTTTTACAATGCTAGAAAATTTCCTGCGCCACTTACACATGCAACGGTAAAACTTCTTAAGGTTAATCCTTATAAAGAAGAATATACCAAAAAATTATTTTTCAGTTCTGAAGGGCAAGAACTTCCCGCATTTAAATTTAGAGTTGACTATAATGGTATAGTCCATGTTGATCCTACTAATGAGCTTATCATTGATGGAGAAGTGATTAGAAAGAAGAGTGGTGTATAATGTTAGACTTCTCAATTAGTTCTGGACAATTAATGTTAATTTGGTCTTTTGCAGGAGCTATATGTTGTTTACCCTTTTTTACTAAAAATATATGGCAAAGGTTTTTTACTGTTCCAATTATATTCATAGCAATTTGGTTAAGTTTTTACACAAACCATGAATTTATAGGTCGTCCTATGTATGACAGGCCTCCTGAACAATTTGTTTATGAACATCATGCGGTTATTTATGATAAAGGCGAAAGATTGATAGTGTTGTGGGCTGTAAAAGATGGGATAAATAAACTTTTTAAATTTCCTCATACAGAACAAAATGAAGAAGCTTTGGATCAAGCTAAAAGAAATGCTGACAGGTCTGGTGTACCTCAAATGGGAGAAATTGTTAAAGAGGATCCTATAGATAAAAGATCCAGGAATAATGAATTTACACTAAAAACATATAGATTTCCATTTCAGAAAATGATGCCAAAGTAATGAATTTAATTGATATATTTTTGACTTATGTACTTGTTTAATACAGGTTGGATAGAAGTAGCCATCTCTGAAAATGAGTTTTCCCATAATTTTTTGGAATTTCCGATATCATGGCCTGTGAGTAGTAGTGTACCAAAAGGACCAACTTTTTCAATAAATGATACTAATTTTTCAGTTACAGTTTTTTTATTACCAATAATTATCAAGTCATTTGCTTTTTTCATAGCTTGTGGCAACTCCTTTTTAAGGTTAATATCCTTACTCAAAGTACCTGATGCAAGTTTTGAAACAGTATTTAAATATAGAAAATAGTGAGAAAATACTCCTTTAGGGTCACCTAATATTTCTTCAGCTTCTGAATTTGATGAAGTAATGAGTACACTTCGTCCAACACGCCATTTTTGATATGTCGGTTGTCTGCCGACCTTATTTGCTGCTTCTTGATAAGTAGGCCAGTGAGTTGCTATATCTTTTGCATCAACAAAATTTCCAGAAATTGGAATCCATCCTTTTTCTCCGGCTAGTTTTGCTGTCATTGAATTAGGATTTTTAAGAGATATTGCGATTTCAGGATATGGTTTTTGAAATGGTTTAACAAATTTTCCAATACCCAATTCTTGAATAATATTCTTCTTTAGAGAAATATCCAGAAATTCACCTTTGTAATGATAATTTTCACTTTCATCCCAAAACTTTAAAATTGCCTCCATTGATTCAATCATCGTAATTGCTCTTGAGCGTCCATCCATATTACCAAAGAGCTCCCAATCACTTACTAAGCCTCCTGCACCAACACCTAAAATAACTCTTCCTTTTGAAAGATGATCTAGTAAGCTTACTTGACCTGCGACTACTGCAGGATGTTGTTGAGGTAGGGAAATAACTCCTGTTCCAAACTTAATATTTTTGGTCTCTTTTATCAAAGATGCATTAAAAATTAATGGTGAGGTAACTGGTTCTGCTGTAGAGCTATAATGTTCTCCCATCCACGCTTCGGTAAAATTTAATTTATCTGCTAAAAGAACAAGTTTTCTATCTTCTTCATAAGAAACACCTACATCTTTATTTGCAGGGTGAAGAGGCATCATAAACAATCCAAGATTAAGCATTGATTATTATATTCTCCAAAATATCTATCATTTACAAATGTATATATTACATTATTTAAAAATAATTTAAAATTTTTTAAAATTTAAGAACAACCGAACCAGTCGTTTTTCTTTCTTCTAATATAGATTGAGCTTCTTTTATCTCATCAATATAAAATGTTTTATCTATATTAATTTGTAAATCTTTATTTATGATCATATCAAAAAATGTGTCAGCATTCATTTGCATTTCATTAGCGTCTTTTATGTAAGTATTTAGTCCACCTGTTGAAATAGACCCTGAAAAAGATCTAAGCATATTTATGTTAATAGGATCAATAGGACCTGATGAAACTCCAAAGCTAACTATTCTTCCTTTTGAAGCTAGGCAGCTTATTCCTTTTAAAAAGGTATCTTTTCCAACTGAGTCATATATGATATTTACCCCTTTATTATTTGTAATTTCTAAGACTTTCTTGTCAAAGTCATCTTTTGAATAATTAATAGTAAAACTACATCCGTTTTGTTTAGCAATTTTTTCTTTTTCTTGAGAACTTACTGTTCCAATAACATTTGCTCCAATTTTTTTTGCCCATTGACAAAGAATTTGTCCAACGCCTCCCGCTGCAGCATGTACTAGAACAGTGTCATGCTCTTTTAATTTATATGAATGGTTAATTAGGTATTGAGAAGTTAAGCCTTGCAAGGTAGATGCAGCGGCGATTTTAAGATCAACTTCTTTTTTAAGCTTAATAGTTTTATCTTGATCTAAATTCATAAACTGTGAAAAAGAACCTAGATTCATACAATGTGTTACCTTATCTCCAATATTAAATTTGGTAACATTAGAACCAATTTCTCTTACCGTTCCAGATGCTTCCATCCCAAGTACCGCAGGTAAATTCTTAAGAGGATAGGTACCTCTTCTTTGATTGATATCTATAAAATTTAATCCAGCAAACGAGTGTTCTATTAATATTTCGTTTGTGCCTAAATCTTTTAATTTCACTTCTTCTATTTTCAGGACATCCAAAGATCCTTGCTCATAAATTTTAATCGCTTTACTTATCATAAAACACACCTATAAATTAAATAAAAAATTTTCTAATATTTCTTTTCCACCCTCACTACCAAAAGATTCTGGATGATATTGAATTCCATAAATAGGATACAATTTATGACTGATCGCCATAATTTCACCACCAAAAGAAACTTTGTTTATATCAAGTATAGAACTTTTATCATCTATATCTTGTGAAATCCCGTTTATAACAAAACAACTTGGTAAAGATTTTGTCTCAACAATTAGAGAATGATATCTCATTATTTCTATATTTTGAGGTATTTTTTTATGTATTCCTTTTTGGTCATGCAATAAAAATGAGGTTTTTCCATGCATAGGTTCATTTGCATGAATGATTTTACCTCCAAATGAATGAACTATACCTTGCATACCTAAACATATGCCTAGGATTGGTATTTTTGGACCAAACTTTAGGATAATTTCTTTACAGACTCCGAAATATTTTTTTTCTGCAGGTGATCCTGGACCTGGTGAAATTATTATTTTGTCAGGCTTATCAAGTTTTAAATCATTAAGACATATTTGATCATTTCTTTTGACTATTATATCGTTTTTTATGCCTGATGTTTTTTTATCTAAAATCTCACCACAATATTGAAATAGATTAAAAGTAAATGAGTCATAATTATCTATTATTAAGACTTTCATATTATTTCGTCTCTTTAAATGCTTCTAAAACTGTCTTCATGGCAGCTAGTTTTCTTTCAATTTCTAAATACTCTTTATCTGGATCTGAGTCATATACATTTCCACCACAAGTTTGAGCAAAAGCTTTCTCACCCTTTATAAAAATGGATCTAATTGGAATGGCAAATGTACAATCACCATTAAATCCAAACTGCCCTATTGCTCCTCCATATGGACCTCTGCCGTCTTCTTCAATTTCATTTATTATTTTCATAGCTTCTATTTTAGGGGCGCCAGACAAAGTGCCAGCTGGAAAATTTGAGGCTAAAGCAGAGAACATATCCTCATCATCATTAATTATACCAGCAATTTCAGACGATATGTGTTGTACATGAGAATATTTTTTTATATCCATAAGGTTTCTAACTTTGACAGTACCAAATTTAGCAACTCTACCTAAATCATTTCTATGTAAATCTACTAACATATTATGTTCAGCTATTTCTTTACTATCATTTAGTAATTCTCTGGCTAATTTTAGATCCTCTGTTTTATCAGCTCCTCTTTTTGTTGTTCCAGCTAGAGGAAAAGTTTCCATTTCCCCGTTTTTAAGCCGAAAGAGAAGTTCTGGTGACGCTCCAATAATTATTTGATCACTAAACTTCATAAAATACATATGAGGGGATGGATTTAGCATTCTTAACTTTGAATATATTTCAGTAAGATCTCCTTTTATTTCATAATGACTTTTAAAACCCACTTCACATTGAAAAATTAACCCATTTTTAATGTCTTCTTTAATCTTTAATACAGTTTTTCTGTGCTCATCCTTTGTCATTGAATTTCTTAAAAACTTACAGCTT
>QBXD01000059.1 GCA_003283875.1 SAR116 cluster bacterium AG-321-A13
TGGCTGTATGAGTCTGTATGAGTCAGGGATGAGTATGGTAACGCTTATATCAAAATTCTTAGAAACCTATTGTATAATCATCCACCCTATGAGTAATTTATAGGGTAGATAATTATTTAAATATGTAATTATTTGGCGAATACTGTAAGTGGTCCAAGACCTTCAGCTCCAGCAATTACAGCATACACTATTGTGGGAGTTTTAGCTGTATTTGTAACAGTGTGAGGTGAATTTGTTGCTTCTACAAACGTATCTCCAGCCTTGTACACTACCTTTTTCCCATTAGGACGTTCTGAGGTAACCTCACCTGACATTATATGCACAATAAGGGGTGCAGGATGAGTATGCTTTGGTAATATTCCACCCACTGGAAATATTACCTGAGCAATAGTCAGTTTTGGAGTACCTTTAGGGTAAGAAATAGCTTCACCTGCACTAGATTTAGAACTTGAATGTAATACTGTCACTTGTGGTTTTAATTGTTTTGAATTGGCTACATTTGTAAATACTGCTATAATTAATATACTTATCAATTTTGTAATTAATTTATTCATTAGATTTCCCTTTTAATTTATTTAAACCCAAATTTTATACTCATTTATAATGATTTATCTGTAAAGATTTTATGTATTTTTAAATATAAAACTGTACAAGCAATAAGCATATATGAGGGTGTGTAGCAGATGAGGTGTTATTCTATTGATATAGCATGTAGATAAATATTACCGTTAACCCAAGCATTATTGTGAATATTTTATATACTTCAATCATTCCTACTCATCCACATTCTATCTCTATCTCTCCATTGAGAAAATTCACTATCTGCATTAATGATGTCATCAACTTCAATAGTTCCATCATCATTATTGATAGGTTTCTTATCTTCATCAAATCTTATTTTATCATGAATAACTTTTTCAACTAAATCTCTTTTCTCACTTAGACTTGAATTAAACCTCTCAAAGTATGCTCTTCTCATTGCCTCTTCTAATCCACCTTTATCTCCATACCCATGATGCATTACAAAACTATCGTGTATTGGTAATGCAGGTGCATCTGAGTTGGCAAATTGAAGCATTACACTCTCAGCTATACAACTATCTTCAAATTGTAGTTTGTTCCCAAGTCCTTTGAAGAACAAATCTTTAATAGGTTTATGTGCTTTAAGTATTTCTTCTTTTAATTCTTTCCATGATATTCCTATTGCATCTAACTCAATACCATCAGGTTTTCTATCAAGTGGCGTAGTGGCTTGAAACATTGCATTGAAGGCTTCCTTTACAACATCACGATGGTCTGGACCAGCTACTCTACTATAAGCATCTTCACTTCCTAACTCATGATTATATCTGTCATAAATCATGTTTGGGTTCATTTGTGAGAAGTCATACTCAGTTACCAATTTACTATCTATAGTAATAAACTGTCTGTATTCTTTAGGTACATTCTGCCACCATCCTCTGTAAAATCTTCCACCTTCTTTGAAAGAGTTATTAGTAAAGATACGCACTAAAACTTTATGAGTTAAGTCTATTGGCTGTTTATCATTGTCTAATAAAAGCCTCTCTTGTAATTCCCCAACTTCAGTATCTTTTATTTCTAAATCAAGTATGTGTTTTGAAAAGCAATGATTAATCTTTCTAAGATTTATTCTCCATTGTTCTGTATCTTTGTCTTCTTCATAGGGAACTATCTGTCTTCTTCCATCAACTTTATGTCTAAGTAAAATAGTTTGAATATCAATATTAGGTTTAAGTGTTATTGCTGGATGTCCTTCTAGTTCTTCAAACATTTCAGCTAGACGAAGTGTAGCTTTATATCTTGTTAAACTACCTTCCATTTTAATACGGTCATAATAACCATCTTGTACTACATAAATCATGTCTAGTTTTTGAAGACCATCAAATGCATGAATAGCCATACGGTATGTTAATTGTGGGTCACGATATTGTTTTAATGCTGAGTAAAAATTCTTATTCTTCTGCATTGAAGAATGATTATCTGGATGGGTGTGATGCTTCTTCCATAAACCAATTAAGAGATGTCTGACGGCATAATCAAATCTAAACTGTTCAGCTTTATTCCATGAACGCCCTAGAACAATTGTATTAGCAACATCTTGAGTGAGTTTTTTACATAGTTCATCAAATGAGTTCATTGTTATATATTACTTGTCATAAAAGCATTTATAGAAGATAAGTTAGTATAATCTGCAAAAGGGTAATAAATGTCAAAAAAAGAGAAATTCATATTTAATGATTCATTATGGTCAGAGATTTTGCTTGCAATCCTGATAGGATTTCCATTGGGATTTTGTACTCTTGGATTATATTAGTAAAAACCATTAGATATATTCTTTTAGTATGAATAATCCCCAGAACAATATAGCACACCAAATCAGTACTTTTCTTTGTTTATGTGACATATCTTAATTTTATACTAAATTAGTAATACTCTCAATACATTGACTATTTCTAATTAAATTAGTTATCAATGGTTCATATAGACTTATACATCCACATACTCACTTAGCCTATATTAGAAAGGGTTAATTTAGGGTAGACAATATGGTAGACCATTTAAGTCATGTTAAATTGCCTTACATATAATGAACTAGTTAATTATATTTTTTTCATTAATATATTTAATTTACTTGAAAAAGCTAAGGGGGCGCATTTGATAAAATTATTATTTTGGATACTAATAACTGTGATAATCCCAACTAATGCTAATGCTTTTTTTGGCGTTGACAAAAATGATTATTCTTCAGTTGAAAAAGCTTTTAAGACTGAAACTCCTCCTTTGTTCCAGTATAAGGGTAATAAATTTTGTAAAGGTGGCATTTTATATATGATACCTTATAGCAAAATTAATGGAGCTAAAAAAAGTCATACGAGTGGAAAGTTAAAGAGTTGGTTTTTTGCCTTATCTTTTGGTCATGCAATTTCATCTTTCCTTGAAGGTGAATTTCGTTCTGACCATGCGTATAAAAAAGAAGACTTCATAAATAAATATATACCGTATCTCGTAAAGGCAGCTGAAAAAAAATATTTCACTGTAAACAAATGGGTTAAGGGTGGTTCAAGTGTAGCTTACGCTCAAACAATGATTCTCATCAATTTGAGTGTTCTGATGGATTTTATGGATAATAAAAATCTATGGAAAAATGGACAAAGAGAGAAAATTGTTAAATGGGGTAATATTTTATATGAAAGGAGTCACTATAGTCATGTAACAAATGGTGGTAAAAAGCAATCTAATAGGTGGCCTGATACAGTAAGTAAAGCAGCTGCAGCTTATATGTTATGGGGTTATGTAAATAAGGACTTAAAAATATTTAAGGACGGTTATAGAGACCTTATGCAAGAATATGAGAAAATTCCTGCCGATGGCAAATATCATCAACATTTCAAAGGTCCATATGCCGGAGTAATTCAAGATAGTTGGGATTTATTTTTAGAAAACAAGACTTTAGGTGATTTAGTAATTGCAAGTTATGTGGGAAAGCTTGTTGGTATGGAAACTTTTAACAAACCAAATAATAAAGGTGGAAGTATTAAAAAAGCCATAGATTATTTAGGAGAAATTAGCTCAAACCCTAATGAACTAAATGGACAGGACGAAAGGCATTTGAGTAACATGAGAGCTGATGGCAATTCATGGATGACTGTTTATAGAAAGATGGATAAAACTGATATTAATCCTCTTGTAAGCTTTCATTTAAAGTCAAGTGAACAAAAAGGGTATGGGTTTAGTCAGATTTTAAATTTTTCACGTTGTATTGATTATGAACTAAAATAATAAACTATGAATTCAAATACAGACTCCTATAACCACTATAACCGCATCTCATGCACCATTGACTCTGAATACATTAACCCTGCTGTATGACTCTATATGAGTCATTAAAATGGTTAGTATTTCATTATGGAAGTTTACTTAATTTGCGGAACATTTCTTCCGTCACATCTATGTATTACAGCATAACTTATTAATTTTTTTCTTAATTCAAAATTATCTTTTCTGTGCTGGCTATTAATCATTTCTAAAAATGCTTTATGAGATGGATACCAATAAGCCAATATTTCTTCTATTGGTTCTAGATTTCCATTTATTAGATGTGGAGCTTCTACTTTTAGAGACCATATAACTTTCCCTTTAACTTCACTTATCATTTTTTTGTTTACTGACCTCCATTTGAAATAAAGGTCACCATTTGGAAATTCACCCTTTAAATATCTATTTTGATTAATCATAAGAACTGGATAATCATTATCTGATTTGGCTATGATTTCCATTTCGTCTCTATCTTTTTGTAAGATAGTATCCATTTAATTTACTTTATTAACGGATATTTTGGATTCTAATACATAATCAAAAATGTTTTTTGAATACACACCGTGTTTAAAATAAAAATATTTTGATGCCACGTACTTATTTCCAGTTGGAGGAGAGTATTTCCCGTTGACTTCAAGTTTATCATTTAAAAAAACATTTACATCAAAACCAGCTTTACCGTCAAAATTAATTAAGATATTTAATTTATATTCTGTTTCATCTCGTTTGATTTTAGTAATTCCTAATCCAGTTGATTTTATTACATCTTTCACACATTTTTCTCCAGGACCAGTCTTGTAATCTGCGTAAAGACGTAATTGCCCACCAGATTGCACGTTTACTTTGAGTGGAGGTGCACAACCATCTCGGCTGTCATGAATTTGAAATATATCAAATTTTTCTGGATAAAAACTTCCACTATTATCTTTAATCTTAAATATTGTTTGAAAATTATATTTAGCTTTTGTTGACAGAGATAAGGCTTTTTCCATTTTGATTTCAGCTCTTTGATTATAAACGCCTCCTTTACAATTATTTTTGCTCGTTTTAAAAATATAATTTGGATAATTACCTACTATAGAACCTTTATCAACAGAACAGGAAATTCTCCAATCAGTTACTTTATTTGGAGCACCAAAGTATTTTTGTTTTGCAAATGCGTTACTACCAAATATGAATATTAAGATA
>QBXD01000060.1 GCA_003283875.1 SAR116 cluster bacterium AG-321-A13
ACTTGATAAAATTAAATATGTTTAAATATGAGGAAATTAATAACAAAATTTATTATGACTTTGTTCAAAGATACTCAAATCGCAATTTTATTGAAATTTTTAAAACCTATTTGGTTAAGAAAAATTTAAAATTTTCAAAAGTAGAAATATTAGTTGCATTGATTTTTTTGAATATGGCTCCTTTACATCACAACCCTTTTGACAAACTTCTATATGCATTAGGAAGAACAATGTTAAACAAAATTTTGAAATAACCAAATTATGATTATAAATAAAGATACAAAGATTTGTATATCCATTTCAAATACACCAAGTAACTTTGGTACGACAATACATAACGCTGGTTATAGAGCGTTAAATTTAAATTATTTATATAAGGCTTTTAAGGTATTAGATTTGGAAGGTGTAATTACCGCAATTAAAACGTTAAACATTCGAGGTTGTAGTGTTTCAATGCCCTTTAAAGAAGATGCGTTAATATATCTAGACAAATTAGATGAAACAGTTTCAAAAGTGGGAGCAGTGAACACTATTGTAAATGATAGGGGTTTACTAATAGGCTACAACACTGATGTTATTGGAGCTGTAATATCTTTAAAAAAAATTAAAGTTAAACCTAATGATAAAGTTTTAATTCTAGGTTCTGGTGGAGTGGCTAAGGCAATTATTAAAGCACTGGGAATAATTGGTAATAAAAATATTTTCATAACGAACCGATCAAAAATAAAGAAAAACCATAAAGATGGTATATCTACTAAAATATTAGATATTGAGTTAATAAAAAATGAAAAATTTGATGTCTTTATAAATGCAACTCCAATTGGCATGATTGATAAAAATTTGCATTATCCTTTTAAATTTAATGATATTAAAAATGTCAGAGCTGTTATGGATGTAGTTATTAATAAATTTGGTACAAAGTTGATAAGATGGGCAATTGACAATAATAAAGATACTGTTCATGGAAGTTATATGAGTTTTGAACAAGCAGTTGCTCAATTTGAGTTGTATACAAAGAAAAAAGCTCCAAGAGATGAAATGTTTGCAGCTATGTCGCATTTAATGCAATAAATCTCATCAAGCTTAAAAGAAGGACTAAATAATGACTGGAAATAAATTTTTATGCATCATAACAAAGGAAGAATTATCTATTTTTAAAAGTTTAAAAAAACAACCTATTTTTATGGGAACAACAAATCAAAATATTAATGCAGATAAATTTATGGATCAGAATTGGGCTATTGGAAAGTCAGGTATTGTTCAACTTACAGAACGAGTTGATTTAATGGATTTGTATAAAGAAGGACATAATTCGGGTTTAATAGGTTCTGTCTGGAAAGAGCACCACGAAGCGTTTGCAAAATTTGCATGTAAAAATAAGTTCTCAAAAGTTCTTGAATTAGGTGGTGGTCATGGTGTTTTGAGCAAAAATGTAAATAAAATATTACCGAGTAATTCGCAAGATTGGACAATCATTGAACCAAGCAATAAAGCACATTATTCAAAGCATATAAAAAAAATAAATAGTCTTTTTGACCAAAAAACAAATACTGGAGAAAAATACGACATAATTCTTCATTCACACTTATTTGAACACTTATACCAACCATTAGACATTTTGAAAAATATCTCAAAACACCTTGTGGAAAATGGTATTATGTGTTTTGCCATTCCAAATATGCAAAGTATGTTAAAAACTGGTGTTGTAAGTTCAATAAATTTTGAACACACTATATATTTACCTGAAAACCTTGTAGAAGGATTATTGAAAGCTTCAGGATTTAAAGTTATAGATAAGACATATTTTAAATCTAATCATTCTATTTTTTATAGCTGTTTAAACACGGGAAATTTTAAAGATTTTACTTACGACTCTTATGATAAGAATTTTTCAGATGTACAATCTTTTTTTTATTTAAAAGAAAAAGAAATTTTAGAACTGAACAAAAAAATTGATAAAATTAATAGACCAATTTTTATTTTTGGAGCTCATATTTTCTCTCAATTTTTAATTTGTAATGGTTTAAACACAACTAAGGTTGCTGGTATTCTGGACAATGATCATGAAAAACAAAATAAAAGATTGTATGGTACAAGTCTAAATGTATTTTCTCCAGAAGTTATAAAAGAAAAAGAAGTTTTTGTTATTTTAAGAGCAGGTGCATACGAAAGTGAAATAAAAAGACAACTTAAAAATTTAACAAAACTAATTAAAATTATTTAATTTTTCAATTTAATTTTATTAAAGAAAAATCTATGAAGATTATACTTGGTAGAGTACTTCACTTTTTAGCGCTCTTTATAAATTATAAAGTTATGCTGTCAATTTTCTCACCTCAAGATTATGGCATTATCAATTTATTTATCCTCGTCACTTCTTTCGCAATATTATTTATCATTGGACCAATGGGCTCTTATATCATGAGAGTTTGTGTTGAGTTGAACAAAAAAGGGAAATTGGTTAATGAATTAAGTTATATTATATACGGCTCAATTTTACTAACTCTTGTTAATGCTTTATTTATTATAATTTCTATGGTTATATTCCCAAATTTTCATAAGATATATTTATTATTTCCAATTTTTTTTATAACAAGTTCAATAATTCAAACATTTATATCATTAGTAGGAATTTTGAGGTCTCTAAATGTATCTGTATTTTTAAATGTTATAAACACTCTAGGGTCTCTATTGTTTTGCATATTAGTTCATGAGTTTATATCGAATGACATTATAGCCTGGATGTTTGCTCAAACTATTCTTCAAGGTTTCTTTTGCATTTTTATTTTCAAAAAAATACTAATTTTAAAGCTTACCAAATTTAGCTTTAATAAAATTTCGTCTTTTTTTAAGTCTAGAATTAAATTTTTTGGGGTTCTATCTTCTATTTCAGGATTTAGCTGGGTTATGTTTCAAGCTCCTAAAGCTTTTCTTGGAATGCAATTAGATACTCAGGAATTTGGCATACTAATAGCTGGGTTAACATTTTCGATGTATTTGCTCTCAGGTTGTGAAAATTTGATAAACACTTACGCACTAACTAATTTTTATAGAAAATGTTCAAAAACTGGACCAGAAAAAGCTTGGAAAGAATATTTTATTTATGTTTATAAATTTACTCTTATGGGGTCAATATTGGCATTATTTTTTTTAGATCTTACAAAAAATTTAATATTAACTGATGAGTTTGTGAAAGCACAAAAATTTATTTATATAGGGATAATTATTGAGGCAGTTAGAATTATTTCAACTTCAACTTTCATTGTTGCTCAAGCAATGAGCAGACCATCATTTGTTTTCTTTTGCCAAGTCTTTGCATCTATATGGTTTCTTGCAATAATTTTGTACTTATTTTTTACAAACATTATATATGAAAATTTCACTATATTGTTTGTTTTTTCAAGTTCTTTACTGTACTTAATAATATTTTTTCTAGGAGCCTATAAAAAATATTCCTTTTATTTAATTTTTGATGAAACCATTGATTTATTAAAATTTACTTTTGGATTGCTAGTTGTTTGTATTGCATATAAATTAGCTTTTATTATTCTTCCAAGCATGCATATATTGATTATCCTTACATTTAGCTTTACTACTGTAATAATTTTTTATTTTTATTTAAAAAAATACATATTTAAAGGTATAAGTCCTATCAAATTATTAATTAATATGGATTAATCTTAAGAAAATATTAAAAATTATTTTTGGGTAACAAATGAAAATTATTGAAACAAAAGTATGATAAATGTTAACGAGACTGCAGCTGTTCTTGTTTTAGTATTAGATGAGGGATTTTAGTGAATTACAGTTATTGATCTGGAAAATATAACGCATGTTTTGTTAAAGTAATAAAATGATATTGTAACAATTTTCAAAGCTTTTGAGTACCGAAGATATGGTAATATAGTAATTTTTCCCGATTTTAGAAAATTACTTAGCCTAAATTTAAAATAATATTTGTAATTCGAGTTCACTTTTACTCTTTTCAGAAACAGCAATTCGAGAAATATTTCAAGATCATAAAGATACAATGGACATTGCTGTGCTAGCAATTTAGTGTAGTAAGTATAGTATAATAGAAATTTTAATATATCTAAGAATATTTATTAATTAGGAAAAAGATGACATCATCTAAAATTACTATTATTACTACAGTTTATGATTTTACTGAGAGAAGAGGTTTAATAGAAAGACTAGATTCTCTGATAAATTTTTTTTTAAGTAAGAGATTTGAAATTACAATCCTATCCCTTTGCTTTAAAAAAAAAATAAATACTAAATATAAAGGTATCGAGGTTAAATTCATTCCAATAACTTTTAATGATTGCCTATCCGCACTTAGTTCGGTTTTTAGAGGTAATCCATTATCTGTATCAATTTTTCAAAGAAAAAATATTCTCTTATCTCATAACAAATATATATGTTTTCACTTAATAAGGACTATCCAATTTAAATTACTAAATTTAAATGAGAAAGTACTTTATTTAGACTTTTGTGAATCTTTAGCCTCGAATTTTAGTTTGCGATCCAACTACTCGAAAATATCTATGATCAAGAAATTTATATATAGTTTTGAAGCTAAAAAACTCTCAAAGTTTGAAAAAATTGTACTTAACAATTACAAATTTTCGCAATACTTTTTTATAAATCAATACGAAAAGGACATTGCCAATCTGAAAGATACAAAAAAAGCTTTAATTATCAATCGCCATTTAACAAAACATTTAACAATAAAAAAAATAGATGTAATTCATAAGATAAAATCTCTTTTTTTTGTTGGTCACATTGATTATGAACCGAATATTGATTCAATAATTACACTTGCAAATCTGTTTGTACAATTTAATAAAAAATGTAAGCTACATATTGTTGGTCGTATAAATAACAAAAATAAAAGAATACTTTTAAAATACAAAAACTTAATATTGTACGATTATTTGCATGATTATTCTAGTATTGCAAAACTATCAAAATATGGATGGGCATATATGAATTTTTCAACAGGTACACAAAAT
>QBXD01000061.1 GCA_003283875.1 SAR116 cluster bacterium AG-321-A13
GGATCAGATATAAAATCTATTCTAAGTAATATGCTGGATTCTTAAAATTAAAAGCTATTTAATCTTAAATTGAGGGACAAGTGATGAACATTGAAAAAATAAAATCAGTAATTGATAGAGTATTTGATAACAATGAGGATATAAATCCAAACACATCTGGCGAAATTAGAGTTTCTATCGAAACTGCTTTGGACTTTTTAGATAAAGGTGAGTTAAGGGTTGCTGAACCACTTGGAAATAGTAAGTGGCAGGTTAATCAGTGGCTTAAGAAGGCTGTTTTATTATCTTTTAAAATAAACGACATGGACGTAATATCAGGTGGTCCTCAAAGTCCAAATAGTGGCCCAACAAATTGGTGGGATAAAATACCGTCTAAATTTGCTGGATGGAATAAAAAAGAATTTAAACAAGCAGGTTTTCGTGCAGTACCAGGAAGTGTTGTAAGACATTCTGCTTACATTGCACCTAGTGTTGTATTAATGCCTTCTTTTGTAAATATAGGTGCTTATGTAGACACTGGGAGTATGATTGATACTTGGGCAACTGTTGGGTCTTGTGCACAAATAGGTAAAAATGTTCATATATCAGGTGGTGCTGGTATTGGTGGAGTATTGGAGCCTATTCAAGCAGGACCAGTCATAATTGAAGATGACTGCTTTGTGGGTGCAAGATCTGAAGTTGCAGAAGGTGTTGTGATTGAAACAGGCGCAGTTTTATCAATGGGAGTGTTTATTGGAGCTTCAACAAAAGTTGTTGATAGGAATACAGGAGAAGTTTTTGTCGGAAGGGTGCCAGCATATTCTGTTGTAGTCCCAGGTTCGCTCCCAGGAAAATCTTTGCCAGATGGTTCACAGGGTCCAAGCTTATATTGTGCTGTTATAGTCAAAAAAGTCGATGAGCAAACACGCTCCAAAACATCTGTTAACGAATTGTTAAGGGATTAGATATGGATTTTTATGTCTAATATAATAAATCCTATAGAATTAACGTCTGAGTTAATTAGATGCGAAAGCATTACCCCAAAATCTGCTGGATCCATTGATCTTATAATTTCTCTTTTAGAACCATTGGGATTTAGTTGTAAAAAAGTTGATTTTGGAAAAGGTATTGAAAAAGTTGAAAATTTATATGCAAGATTTGGTAAGTCAGAGCCTAACATTTGTTTTGGTGGACATGTAGACGTGGTTCCAACAGGTGATATTGAGAATTGGTCTATAAACCCATTTGGTGGGGAAGTTAAAAAAGGTAAAATTTGGGGTAGGGGTGCTGCTGATATGAAATCTGGAATAGCAGCATTTATAGCTGCCGTTTCAGAGTTTTTGGAAGTCAATAAAAATTTTAATGATTTAGGAAGCATTTCTCTTATCATTACAAGTGATGAAGAAGGAAAAGCAATAAACGGAACAAAAAAAGTAGTCGATTGGCTAATAAGTAAAGGAGAGTCTATATCAGGATGTATTGTTGGAGAACCTACTAACGTAAACGAAATGGGTGACACAATAAAAATTGGAAGAAGAGGAAGTTATACTGGTTCTCTAGTTGTTAAAGGTATTCAAGGGCATGTTGGATATCCACATTTAGCTGAAAATCCAATAAATTCATTATTAAAAATGCTAGAACCTTTATCAAAAATTTATTTAGATAATGGGACTAAAGAATTTCAACCTAGCTCAGTTATGATTACTAGCATTGATGTGAATAATGATGCCAGCAATGTCATTCCAGGAGAAGTTAAAGCCAAATTTAATATAAGGTTTAACACTTTGCACTCTATTGATTCACTTACTGCAACGTTAAAAAAACAATTTGATTCTATCACATCAAAATATGAATTTGAATTTTTTTGTAATGCTGAACCGTTTCTTACAAGTGATGAATTACTAAGATCAACACTTCAAAAGGCAATTGAAAAAGTTGTAAAACTTAATCCACAAAACTCTACTTCAGGAGGGACTTCAGACGCTAGATTTATTACCAAAATATGTCCAGTTATTGAGTTTGGTCTTGTTGGCAAAACAATGCATAAGGTAGATGAAAATGTTGAGGTAAATGATATTATAAAATTAACAAATATTTATAATGCGTTCCTATACAATTATTTTGGAGTAAAAAAAATTGATTAATCCACCTCCTAGTCCTTTTGTTGTGAAGGACGGTTTTGTATCTGCTTTTAAATTCATGTCAAAGAAAGACAACGTAAGTAATGTTTTTAAATTAAATAATAATGGTTTTTGGGATAGTTGTTGGATTGTTTTTTTTGTTAATGCAGTTGTCTCCACACTTGCTTCATACGGTATAAAAGCTAATCTTGATGGAGATATTCAAAGTGGAATATTGCCAAGATTACTTTTAATTACAGTCATAGATATTTGTTTATTCTCAATTTTAGTAAATACAATTTTTGAAAAAATTGGTAAGGGTGAATTCTTTTATAAATTTATTATTCCTTTTAATTGGATACAGTCTTTTCAAGCAATTTTAATGCTATCATTTGCTATTTTAGGATTAATCTTGCCGCCATCAATCTTTGTTTTTTTTGGAATTGGTGTTGTAATATGGGTAACTTTCTCTCTATGGAGGATTGGCAAAGAAGAGATTGGTTTATCAGGATGGGGAGCCACAGGTATGATTTTCTTATCAGTTGTTATAGAAGCAAGTTTAGGTATGTTTTCTAGATCATTATCAATGACAATGTAAAAGCTAATCATATTGTTGTTCGTCATATATCATTGGCCACGTATCATTCAACAAGTTTTCAGGATATTTTACTTTTTCTAAATAAAGACCATCTGCTGGGGCAGTAGGACCTGCTAAATTTCTATTTTTACCTTTGAGAATAGCTAAAATTTTATTAGGGTTCCATGTACCATCTCCTATTTTAACTATAGTCCCAGCAATTATTCTTACCTGACTATGCAAAAAACTTTTGGCAGAAACTCTCATTATTACTTCTTCATTCTCCCTAGAAAAGGAAATTTCATCTATAGTTCTTATAGCAGATTTAGCTTGACATTTTATTGTTCTAAAACTTGTGAAATCGTGTCTTCCAATCAAATGTCCAACACCTTCTTCCATTAAACTGATATTTAATTTTTTTCTAAAATGCCACACTTTCCCATTTTCTAAGCCAGGAGGAGCTGCTCTACACAAAATTCTATATTTGTAAAAACGTTTAATCGCACTAAATCTGGCATTAAACTCTGGTTTAACAGGTTTGGCAGAAATTACTCTTATATTGGTATCCCTTAATAAAGAGTTGAAGGCAGAGATAATATAAAAAGGATGTCTTGATGTTAATCTATGACCTTTTGGTAAATTTATATGTGCAATTTGACCAAGGGCATGTACCCCAGCATCGGTGCGGCCTGAACCTTGAATATCAAAATCTTGATTGAAAATATTTTTTGCAGATTCTTCAAGACTGCTTTGTACGGACATTCCTTCATTTTGTTTCTGCCACCCTACCAGATCGCTACCATTATACTCTATTAATAATGCGTATCTTATGCTATTTTCAATTTCCAAATTTTTCACCAACATTTATCTTTGTGCCATTTAAAAAATCGTTCGCTGAAATCATTCTCTTTCCAGGTTTTTGGAGAAGTTTTATTTCTAAAGCGGATTTATTCCCACAGGCTATAATAATTTTTTGATTGGTATTAATTATAGTTCCTGGTTCAGAATTATGAACAATATCACTTAGATTGGTCTTTATAATTTTTATAATTTTACTTGAATATCTAGTATAGGTTCCTGGAAAAGGATCAAATGCTCTAACTTTGTTAAATATTTCAATGGAGGTTAATTCCCAATCAATTTCAGCCTCATCTTTATGAATTTTGTTAGCATATTTAATACCATCAATTTTTTGATTTATTGGGAAAATAATCCTTTCTTTATATTTATTAATAGCTTGAACCAGCAATTTTGCAGTAATTTTAGACAATTTATCGTGAATTATTTTAGAAGTATCATGTTTTCTTATATCAATAATTTCAGATGATATTATTGGTCCTGTATCCATGCCCTTTTCCATTAACATAATACAAGTTCCCGTTTTATTATCACCAGCTTCTATAGCTCTTTGAATTGGGGCAGCCCCACGCCATCTAGGTAAAAGACTAGCGTGGCCATTTATACATCCATATTTTGGAACTTTAAGATATTTTTCTGGAAGAATTAATCCATATGCTACAACAACTACTATATCAGGTTTAAGCAGATTAAATTGAGAAAATATATCTTCGTTTTTTAAAGTGATAGGAGTTACAACATTTAGATTTAATTCTCTTGCAGTAATCTCTACAGAAGATTTTTTTGATTTCATTCCCCTTCCGTAAGGACGTGCAGGTTGAGAAAAAACAGCTATGACATTGAAATTAGACGCAACTAATTTTAGACTTGGGACTGCAAAATCTGGTGTCCCCATAAATATTATATTCAATTATTCCTCATATTTATAAACCTTTTAATTTTTTGCATATTCTTTAATAGCTTTTTTAAGAATTATTTCTCTTTTTAGTTTAGAGATATGATCAATAAAAAGAATACCATTTAAATGATCTATTTCGTGTTGTATACAAGTTGCCAGCAAACCGTTAGCCTCAAGAGTTTTATTTTTTTTATTTTCATCTGTATAGTTTACTTTTATAGATGAAGGCCTTTTAACATTTGCGTTGTATCCAGGTATAGATAGGCAACCTTCTTCTCTTTCCTTTAAGTTTTTATCAAAAAAAATTATTTCTGGATTAATCATTTTGATTGGAAAAGGTTCAATTCCTTCATTTTTAATTTTTTCATTATATTCTTCTTCTGACATATCTTTAGGGTCAAAATTTGTTTTCCCACAATCCATTACAATTAATCGTTTATCAATTGCTATCTGTGTGGCAGCAAGACCTATTCCATTTGCGTTGTACATAGTCTCCAACATATCATCTAAAATAGTTATAATATTCTTATCAATATCAATTACTGGTTTTGCCGTAATTTTTAAAAAA
>QBXD01000062.1 GCA_003283875.1 SAR116 cluster bacterium AG-321-A13
TATTAAAAGAAATAATTTTACAAATAAAAGACGAAAATAATATTCATAGAACCGATTCACTCAACTTTCTCATTTATAATACTATCCCAGGCACAACTACTGCAGCAGTAGTAAAATCAAAGTTTTTAAAAGAAATTATAACAAAACATATTGTTGTAAAAGAAATTGAACCAAAGTTCGCATTTGAACTTTTATCTCATATGAAAGGCGGCCCATCGATTGAAGTACTTCTTGATTTAGCTTTGGGTGAAAATAAATCTGTAGCTCTAGAAGCAGCAGAAGTTCTTAAAACCCAAGTTTTTCTTTACGAGATTGATACTTCTAGATTAGAGAATGCTTACAGTAAAGGTAATAAAATTGCGGAAGATATTATTAAAAGTTATTCAGAAGCAGAATTTTTTACTAAACTTCCAGAAATTGAGGAAGAGATTAAAGTTGTGACATATGTTGCAGCAGAAGGAGATATTTCAACCGATTTATTATCACCTGGGAATCAGGCTCATTCAAGATCTGACCGTGAGCTTCATGGTAAGTGTATGATATCAGAAGCAGCACAATTAGAGATTAGAAGATTGCAAAAGGAAAATCCTGACAAACGTGTGATGATAGTTTCTGAAAAAGGAACAATGGGTGTTGGTTCGTCAAGGATGTCAGGAGTGAACAATGTTGCTTTGTGGACAGGTATTCAAGCTAGTCCATATGTTCCATTTGTAAATATTGCTCCAATAGTGGCAGGAACTAATGGTATATCACCAATTTTTTTAACAACAGTGGGTGTTACTGGGGGAATAGGAGTTGATCTAAAAAATTGGACTAAAAAGCTTGATACAGACGGAAATCCAATAATTAATAATGATGATAATCCAGTACTCGAGCAAAGATACAGTGTTGATACTGGGACAGTATTAACCATCAATACTAAAAAACAAAAACTATATGATGAGACAGGTGACAAAGAGCTTGTAGATATGTCTTCCTCTTTTTCACCACAAAAACTTGAGTTCATGAAAGCTGGGGGTTCATATGCTATTGTATTTGGAAAAAAACTTCAGAACTTTGCCTGTAAAGCTCTAAATATAGAATTAAAATCTGCATTTGCACCTTCAAAACAAGTTTATAACTCTGGCCAAGGTTTCACTGCTGTAGAAAAAATATTTAATGCAAATGCGGTAGGTGTTGAAGATGGTGTCAAGTTACATGCAGGATCTGATGTACGCGTAAAAGTCAATATTGTTGGGTCTCAGGACACTACGGGTTTAATGACTTCACAAGAGTTAGAAGCTATGGCTGCGACTATAATTTCTCCAAATGTTGATGGAGCTTATCAATCAGGATGTCATACTGCTTCTGTATGGGATTTTAAAGCTCAAGAAAATACGCCCCGACTTATGAAATTTATGCATAAATTTGGTCTTATTACAGCACGTGATCCAAAAGATTCTTATCATTCAATGACCGATGTTATTCACAAAGTTTTAAATGACATAACTGTTGATGATTGGTCAATTATTATTGGTGGTGACTCCCATACCAGAATGTCAAAAGGTGTTGCATTTGGTGCTGACTCCGGAACAGTTGCGCTTGCCTTGGCAACTGGTGAAGCAACTATGCCTATACCTGAATCAGTAAAGGTTACCTTTAAAGGTAAAATGAGTGATCATATGGATTTTCGTGATGTAGTACATGCAACTCAAGCTCAGATGCTTAAACAATTTGGTGATAATGTATTTCAAGGAAAAATTATAGAAGTACATCTTGGGACTCTTCTTGCGGATCAAGCCTTTACTTTTACAGATTGGACAGCTGAAATGAAGGCCAAAGCATCCATCTGTATTTCTGAGGATAATACACTTGTTAAATCATTAGAAATTGCAAAAGATAGAATACAAGTAATGGTTGATAAGGGTATGGAGAATAAAGACAAAATGCTTCATAGGTTAATAGGTATTGCAGAAAAAAGAATATCTCAAATTAAATCGGGGGAAAAGCCCGCATTAAGACCTGATGCAAATGCAAAATATTCATCTGAGGTTGTTGTAGATCTTAACTTAATTGATGAGCCGATGATTGCTGATCCAGACGTTAATAATCATGATGTCTCTAAGAGGTATACTCATGACACTATAAGACCAATTTCATATTATAACGCAGAAAAAAAGGTTGATCTTGGCTTTGTAGGCTCGTGTATGGTTCATAAAGGGGATGTAAAAATTGTTGCGCAAATGCTACGTAATCTTGAAAAATCGTCAGGTAAAGTGAATTTCAAGGCTCCTCTAGTTGTAGCGGCACCAACCTATAATATAATAGATGAACTTAAAGAAGAAGGTGACTGGAGTATCTTGCAAAAATACTCTGGCTTTGAGTTTGATGATAAAAATCCAAAAAATTCAGCACGTCTAGAATATGATAATATTCTTTATCTTGAAAGACCTGGGTGTAACCTTTGTATGGGAAATCAAGAAAAAGCTGCTAAAGGGGATACGGTTTTGGCGACTTCAACAAGATTGTTCCAAGGTAGGGTAGTAGAAGACACTAAAGAAAAAAAAGGTGAATCATTGCTTGCTTCTACCCCAGTTGTAGTTCTTTCGGCAATATTAGGAAGAACACCAACAATAGAAGAGTATAAAATTGCTGTAGAAGGAATTGACCTAACTAAATTTGCACCACCAGTGGAAAAAAATCAGAATACCTTATCAGCACATTTTTAATTTAATTGAAAAATTAGATCTAACTCATAAGTTACATTACAAAATAACTTGATTGGTCAGTAGGTGAAAATCAAAAATAAAATTTATACCTTATTAAATTTATTATGCTTTTTATTTTTTAGCTTTGAAAATGTTTTAGCAAATGTAGACAATAAAGATAATATAACTTTTATTCTTAATACAGACGATTTTGAAACCATACCCTCAAAACATATAGAATTTGTTGAAGGCTTTGATCAAAACACTCCTTTTGAAAAATTATTTAAATTAGACTGGAAAAAAAAATTACAGAATGATCAATCATTCGTTGATGGTTATTGGGTTCGATTTAGTGTTCAAAATAATACGAATAAGAAAAATATTGGAGTCACTTTCAATTATAATAACGAAAAGAAAGTTTTTAGTCTAAATAATAAGACAGTAACAGAGTATCCATATTGGAATGAAAAACATGATAGATGGATTGATGATGGAAGAGTTAGAGCAAGTTATAAAGTTATAATGAATCCTAATGAAACTACCCAAGTTTATAGTTTTTTTAGAAAAAAACCATTTGACCGTTATATGGGTAGAGATAGTCTTCACCGAATGACTATTAGCTCATGGGAAAATATTAGTACTCATCAATTTGTAAAAATTGCCGCAAACTTAGCAACTTTTGCAATAGCTATAACTTTTGCTATTTATTATTTATTCATTTTTTTAGTCTCAAAAGGTAACTATTTGTGGTTGTCATTAAGCCTTTTTCAAATCTCTTTTCTGTCCATTACAAATTTAGTTATTGGCAGAATTATTGGGATAAATTCCTGGTTTTATGCAAGTGAATTTTCTTTGGCTTCAATATCCCTATTATTTTTACTATTACTTCAATTTTTTAGACAATCGCTTAATTTAAAAGTAAATTATCCAGTTTTTAATAAAATTTTTGTTTCAACTATAATTTTTTATATTGTTATGATTTTTTTAAATTTATATACATCTTTATCTTGGCCGAGCATAATGTATTTGGATTTAAATTTGTATCCACCTGACATGAATGGACCAGGCTTAGTTAAAGTAAAATATTTATTTGCCCCTTTTACATTTTTATTGCTAACTTCTGCAGTTATATCATTCTTACTTTGGAAAAAGGGAAGCTCCTACGCCAAATATTTATGTATATCCTTCGCGTTACCTTTTTTATCGGCACCAATTTCGGGTTTGGCATATTTATTTTATGATTTTAATTGGATTACTTGGTTAATCATAAATTCTGCAGTAGGAATTTTATTTCTTGGTATGTTTATTACTTTTGGATTTGCTGTTGCTCAGCAATTAAATGATATGAAGTTATTAGCTCTTCAACAACAAGTAAAATTAACAGAAGCTTACCAAAGATTTGTACCACAGCAATTACTCAAAAACCTTGGTAAAGATAGTATATTAGAAGTCTCATTAGGAGACCAAGTGAATGTTGAAATGAGTATATTATTTTCTGATATAAGATCTTTTACTTCGATATCAGAAAAAATGACTCCAAAAGAAAATTTTTCTTTTTTGAACTCATATTTAAATCAAATGAGTCCAATAATTAGAGAAAATAAAGGTTATATAGACAAATTTATGGGTGACGGTGTTATGGCATTGTTTAAAAGTTCAGCAAATGACTCTATCAAGGCAGCCATAGGAATGCAGAGATACTTGAAGCAATATAATTCTAACTCTTTTAAAAATAAAACACACAAAATTAATATAGGTATTGGGATCAATACTGGAGAAATGATGTTAGGAACATTAGGTGATGTGAATAGAATGGAGGGATCAGTAATTAGTGATGCTGTAAATTTAGCATCTAGACTTGAGGGGTTAACCAAAATTTACAAAGTAGGTATTATTATTTCTGAAGAAACTTACAACAATATTAATAAAGATTTATTTAACACAAGATTTATAGATGTTGTGGCCGTTAAAGGAAAAGACAAACCTGTTAAAATATTTGAAATTTTTGATTCAGATTTAGACAAATTAAAACATTTAAAAATTGATACTTTAGAGGATTTTAAAGAGGCAGTTAGTGATTACTTTCAAAAAAACTTTAAAAAAGCATTAAAATTATTTTTAAAAATTAATAAAATTAATCCACATGATAAGGTGACAGAAATTTATATCAATCGATGTCAAAAAATAATTAAAGGGGGGATGCCTCTCGACCTATGGGACGGAATCAACCGTTTAGATCAAAAATAATTAGTTGGAAAAATCTTGAAGAAATTAATTAATTTTAACAATAAATTCATAT
>QBXD01000063.1 GCA_003283875.1 SAR116 cluster bacterium AG-321-A13
ATTTAAATTTAAATGAGATTGAAGATTTTATTGATTGGTTAGCTAAAGCTACTGATAGAATGAATAAAGTTGCAAAGTTACTTGAAAATAAATAAAATGTGCTTAGAAAGCTGAATTTTTTGTTAGGAATTTTAATCCTTGGGGCCATAAGTATCTTTAGGGAGCCGTCTCTTCTGTAACCCTGGTTTCAGTATATGGCGCCCACCTGTTAAACAGGCAACATAGGATAACTTATCCAACGACTATTTGGCTTTCGTATTTTCGGCTGAGCATGGAAATGAAAAAAAACCTTAGAATTTTCGCTAAAAATAAAAGATCCGGAATTACACTTGATTTTGTGTCTAAAACAAACTTAGCTAAACAAATAAAACATTGTTTAGATGATATATTTTTTTATAATCATAACATCAAAACAGCATGTTTATATTACCCTATAAACAATGAGATAGAACCTTTTGAGTTTGTAAAACACTTTGAGGACAGACATATAATTATGAGTTTGCCAGTTGTAGATATTGCAAAAAAATCTATGCTATTTAAGAAATGGTCTCCTGAAGATAAATTAAAAATTGGTTCTTTAGGAAATCTAGAGCCTACTTATGACAAAAATATAATTTTGCCTCAAATGATGATTGTTCCAATGTTAATGTTTGATAGAAAGTTTTTTAGACTTGGATATGGAGGGGGATATTATGATAAATCTATAATTAAATTAAAAAAACACTTTCAAAAAGAAAAAAAGTTTTTTATTACAATTGGACTTTCGTATAGTGAACAAGAAATTGATCAAATACCTTATGAAAATCATGATATGAATTTAGACTACATAGTCACAGAAAAAGAATTTTTATCTAGAAAATCTTCAACGCTTTATTAAAAGAAGGAATTTATGAAAGTTTTATTTTTGGGGGATATTGTAGGAAGAAATGCAAGGAATTTAGCACAAAAAAAAATAGCTGAATTCAAAATACAATTAAAACTTGATGCTATTATTATAAACGTAGAAAACGCTGCTGGTGGATTTGGTGTAACGCCTTCAATCTGTGATGACTTTTTCAATGCAGGCGCTGATGTTTTGACGACGGGAAACCATATTTGGGATAAAAGAGAGATAATTTCATATATATCTAAATCTGACAGATTACTTCGGCCGATGAATATGATCGAAGGAACACCTGGTTTAGGTATGACAATTGTAAAAGTAAAGGCTGGTACCATTGGTGTTGCTAATGTTATGACAAATTTATTTATGTCTAGATCAGATCCTGTTTTTGATAAAGTACCATTAATAATTGAGCATCTCAAATTAACATCAAATGTTGATTTTTCTCTTATAGATGTCCATGGTGAGGCATCTTCTGAAAAAAAGGCCATTGGGTTTGCGCTTGATGGCAAAGTTTCTGCGGTTGTTGGTACTCATACGCATGTGCCTACTGCAGATCATCAAATTTTAGAAAATGGAACTGCTTACATAACTGATGTTGGAATGAGCGGTGATTATAACTCTATTATTGGTATGGATAAAAATGACGCGCTTAAAAGATTTATGTATCCTAACGAAAAAAAATCTAGACTTGAGGTCTCATCTGGAGAACCAACTCTTTGTGGTGTTGTTATAGAAACTGACACAAATGGTTTGAGTAAATCAATAATTCCTCTAAGGTTAGGAGGTAAATTGGAACAAACCATAATAATGTGATTATTATAAAGGATATACTAGGAAGTTTAAATGGCTGGGCATTCAAAATTTAAAAATATTATGCATAGAAAGGGGGCTCAAGATGCCAGAAGAGCAAAAAAATTTGCAAGACTTACAAAAGAATTACAAGTGGCGGTTCGAGTTGGTACGGATCCATCAAGTAACCCTAGATTAAGATCTGCGCTATCAGCTTGTAGAGCTGTAAATATGCCAAAAGACAATATCGAAAGGGTTATTAAAAAAGCTGAAGATGGAGAAAACTCTAACTTAGAAGAGATAAGATATGAAGGATATGCTCCAGGTGGGGTGGCTTTAATTGTAGACGCACTAACAGATAATCGAAATAGAACTGCTGCTGAAGTAAGGTCTTCTTTTACTAAATATGGAGGTAACTTAGGAGAAACTGGTTCAGTATCTTTTATGTTTAATAATGTTGGTCAAATTGTATATAAAAAAAATATAATGAGTGAAGACGAAATTTTTGATATTGCCATAGAAGTTGGTGCTGATGATGTCAAAGCAGACGAAAATAATTATGAAATAATTACTACTGTTAATGAGTTTAACAATATTCGTGAAAAACTCGAAAGTATTTTGGGGGTTCCTGATCAGGCAGAATTGATATGGTATCCTGAAAATAATGTTCAAATTGATGATGAAAGAAAAGCTACTTCGATTTTAAAGCTTTTAGATACACTCGACAATTGTGAAGATGTACAAGGAGTTTATGGTAATTTTGAAATTAATGACGAAATTATAAAAAAAATTGATCTATAAAAAAGGTTATAACTTTGCGCATAATTGGAATTGATCCAGGATTAAGAAATACAGGTTGGGGCATAATTGAATTTAAAAATAATAGATTAATTCATATTGATAATGGAAGGATATCTCCATCATCTATTTCCTCAGTTGGAGAAAGACTTCTTTTTTTAGAGAATAAATTATCAGTAATAGTTAAAAAATATAACCCAAATTTATCTGCTATAGAACAGATATTTGTTGGGCCCGGAACTGGCTCAAGTTTGAAGTTGGGCATGGCAAGAGGGGTTTCAATATTAGTTTTAGCCCAGGCAGGGCTCCAAATTAAAGAGCTTCCTCCGAAGCTAGTTAAAAAAACAGTTACAGGCTATGGCTCTGCTTCAAAAGATCAAATTAAATCAATGATAGAAAAATTATTAAACATTATCCCTAAAAACGAAGATAGCTCAGATGCATTAGCAATAGCTATTTCTGCTCAACATATAGGTTATGATAAAACAAACTCTAAATTATTTGATAATTACAATGGATTAAATTCAGCAATAGCTAAAGCTTTATTGAAAGAAAAAAATGTATAATGTATTCTTAGTTAAATTTTTAGGTTTGAAATGATAGCCTCTTTGAGTGGTAAATTAACCCTAATAGGTAAATCTGAGATTATCTTGGAAGTTAATGGAGTCGGATATCTTTTGAACGTCTCATCAAAATTAAAAACCTCTTTAGATGAAATTGGATCAAAATTGACATTATTTACTGATTTACAAATTAGAGATGATAAAATAGTTATATATGGTTTTGCATCTTCAAAGGATCAAAATATTTTTAAATTGTTACAAACTGTTCAAGGAGTTGGTCCAAGAGCAGCCCTTTCTATTCTTTCAACTTTGAATGTCGAAGAATTAATTTTAGCAATTTCCTCAGGAGATAAAGCTATGATTTCAAGGGCAGATGGTGTTGGACCTAAAGTCGCAGGGAGGATAACTTCAGAATTGGTTGAAAAAGTATCAAGTTTAAATAATAATATATCTAACAATTCTATTAGTAAAAAAATTCCTATAACACTTCAAAAAAAGTTAAATAATAACATAAATAGTGATTTAAGTGATTTGTCACTTGAAGTTGAAGACATTATTTCAGCACTAGTAAATTTGGGATATTCTAGGAGTGATGTTTTCTCAGTTGTAATGAGGATTAAAAAGGATTTTAGTCTATATAATGAAAATAAAAATTTCACTGTCAGTCAAATAGTACCAATTGCTCTCAAGGAACTATCAGGAGGATCATAATGACGGATGAAAAAAAAGGGGATGATAGGTTAGTTCACCTTGAAGCTGTAGAGCAAAAAGAAAATCATGATTTCAGCTTAAGGCCAAAGCAACTGAAAGAATTCATTGGTCAACCTCAAGTTCAAAAAAATTTATCTACCTTTATTTCTGCAGCTAGTTCAAGACAGGAGCCTATGGATCATGCGTTATTATTTGGTCCTCCTGGCCTTGGTAAGACAACATTAGCACAAATAATATCATTTGAGTTAGGAGTTGGGTTTAGGTCTACATCAGGTCCTATTATAAATAAAGCTGGAGATCTAGCGGCTTTATTGACAAATTTAAAACCTAAAGATGTCTTATTTATAGATGAAATTCATCGCTTATCTGCAAATATTGAAGAAATCTTATATCCAGCTATGGAAGATCTTCAGTTAGATTTGATTATTGGTGAAGGCCCTTCGGCAAGAACTATTAAAATTGATTTACCCCCCTTTACTCTTGTTGGTGCAACTACTCGGTCTGGATTATTAACAACCCCATTGAGAGATAGGTTTGGTATTCAAATAAGAATGGAGTTTTATAATTCTCAAGATTTAGTAAAAATACTTTTAAAATTAGCCGAAAAATTACAATTAAAACTTGAAGAAAGTGGTGCTTACGAAATTGCAAAACGTTCAAGAGGAACTCCAAGAGTAGCAGGAAGATTGCTAAGGAGAGTTAGAGATATTTTTTCTATATCAAAAAGTAAGACAATAGATAAAAATTTTGCGGATAATGCTCTCACACAGTTGGATGTAGATAGATCTGGTTTGGATGCAATTGATAGAAAATATTTAAATGTTA
>QBXD01000064.1 GCA_003283875.1 SAR116 cluster bacterium AG-321-A13
TATTGGTCCTAGTGTAAATGAGGGAATGGGGGCAGTTTTTTTAAATATAAATAGAAATAAAAAAAGTGTTTGTATTGACTTGAAATCACCAGAAGGTCGTTTAATTATTTATAAACTAATCAAAATTTCAGACGTTTTTGTATCTAACATAAGAAAAAATGCATTAGAAAAAATTGGTTTAACACACTCACATTTTAAAAAAATTAATCCTAAAATTATAACCGCAAATGCCGTTGGTTTTTCTTCTAAAGGACCATATTCAGGGTTGCCCGCTTTTGACGACACAATTCAAGCAATAAGTGGAATGGCAGCTTATCAAGAAGTTTATTCTAATCAACCAAGTTATACTTCAGGTGCAACTGCTGACAAAGTAACTGGCCTTATGCTGGGAATGTCAATTATTGGCGCTTTATTTCAACGAGAAAAAAAAAATATTGGAACTCAAGTTGAGGTGCCTATGATGGAGACAATGGTTGATTTTACACTTGTGGAGCATTTATATGGTTATAACTTTGTTCCTCCAAAAGCGCCTCCTATTTATCCAAGACAATCTTCACCAAATAGAAGACCTTACAAAACTCTAGATGGTTATATTGCTGTGATGCCGTATAGCGATGAACAGTGGTTAAGATTTTTTAAATTAATTAAAAAAGAAATTATTTTTCAAGATGCTAAATATTCGACAGCGAAATCTAGAAATGAAAATATTAATAAATTATACTTTATTATGTCAAAAGAATTAGAAAAAGAAAAAACTGATTATTGGATTAAAAATTTAAAACAAAATGATATCCCAGCAACTAAAGTGAATTTTCCAAAAGATATTTTTAGCGATGAACATTTAAAGAAAACGAACTTTTTTAAAAAGAACCAACATCCTACGGAAGGCGATTTATTATATCCAAGCTTTCCAGTAGAATTTGATGAAGATAGATATGAAGAACCATTACACGCTCCTAATCTAGGAGAAAACACGAAAGATATTTTGTCTGATTTAGGGTTTTCAGAATTTGAAATTGATAATCTGGCTTCTAAGGGTGTAATTAAAATATAGATAGATGAAAGTTAAATTATGAAAATTAAAAATGTTGGGTTTATAGGTCTTGGTGCGATGGGATCTGTTATGGCTCCTTTAATTGTAAAAGCTGGTTATCATGTTTTTGGTTATGATATACATACCAAAATTGACAAATCCTCTGATATTAAACAGGTCTCTAATATTAGAGATTTGAGTAATCTTGATGTTATAATTTTCATGTTGCCTGATGGCAAAATAGTTGCTGATGTAACAGATGAATTACTACAAAATAATATTAAATCAATTTTAATAGATATGTCTTCAAGTGATCCTAGAGATACAAAACAGTTAGGAAAAAAATTAAAAATTAAAGATATAAAATTTCTAGATGCGCCTGTTTCAGGAGGGGTTTCAAGAGCTAAAATTGGTGAACTAATGATAATGGCAGGTGGTAACGAGGATCATATTGAAAGTGTACAAGAATTATTATCTGTTATGGGGAAAGTACAATATGCAGGTCCATTAGGATCTGGTCACGCTATAAAAGCTCTAAATAATTATGTGTCTGCTGCTGGTTTAATTGCAAGTTTTGAAGCTTTAGCTGCTGCCAGATCTTTTGGTATTGAACCAGATAATTTCTTAAAAATAATAAATGGAGCTACTGGGAAAAATAATACAACAGAAGTAAAGTTGGATAAGTTTGTTATATCAGAAAAGTTTAATTCAGGTTTTACGCTTGATTTAATGATCAAAGATGTATCAATTGCAGATAGTTTAATCAAAGATTTATCAGCCGATAAGCCTTTGTCTGAAAATGTTTCAAATTATCTTTCAAAATCGTTAGCAGAACTTGGAGAAAATTCAGATCATACTGAAGTTTATAAAGTGCTTAAAAGATAAATCATAAAATCATCTTATTAATAAGTTAATTATTTATATTTATTTGAAGCTGAGAAATTGTGGTTGTGCTTGTATTTAATTCTAGGCTCATTTTAAATTCTATCAATGATGGTCCGCTCACTCTCATCGCTTCTTGTATAGCAGGTGATATTTCTTCAATTTTTTCAATAGTAAAGCATCTTAAACCAAAGCTTTCTCCATACTTAGCAAAGTCTGGATTAACTAAATTTGTAGCGTAGTGATCTCTAGTGGGAAAATGTACCTCTTGATGATAACGGATAGTTCCATAATGTTGATTATTAGCAACTATAACTCTAATATTTGCATTTTGTGCTACTGCCGTAGCAAGTTCAGATCCTGTCATCAAAGCCCCACCATCTCCAACAATTGAGAAAACTTGTCTGTCTGGAAACCTTAAAGCAGCTGCAATACCTGCTGGAATACCCATCCCCATAGCGCCAATCTCTGATCCAATTAGTATCATGGAAGATTTGAAAGGAAACCTGTGGTGCATCCAACTTGTAAAATTACCTGCATCATTCGTTATAACAGAATTTTCTGGTGCAAGCTCACCTAATGCGTCAATTAAGTGGGCAAAATCAAGACCATCATTAGCATTTTTTGCAGGTTGAGTTGCATCGTTATGTAAATAACGTTGATGACATAGGGTCACCCACTCATTTCGTTCAATACTAACGTTCCTACTTTTTAAATTTAATAACTGTTCCAAAAAATTTTCCGAATCAGCGACAACACTCATATCTGTTCTAAATATTTTTCCAATGGTATTGGGATCTGGTAAGACATGTATAAAAGTTTGATTTGATGATGGAAACTTATAAGCCATATTAGGTACGCCATTAAATCGATGCCCAACTACTAATACAACATCTGCTTCCAACGCATTTTTCCTTATAGGTTCTGGAGGTCGTAAACCTAATTCACCAGCATAGTGTAAGTGATTATGAGAAAGGATATCTTGATGCTCATAAGTACATAAAACTGGTAAATTATGGACTTCAGATACGTTTTTAACAAGCTCTCTTGCCTTATTAGATGTGTGTACTTGACCTCCCACTACCAATACGGGCTTTTTTGCAGTTGATAAGATATTTGATACCTCTACAACTTTTTCTGGAAAAGCTAGTGGCGGATTGATTTTAATTCTTTTTACATCATCTATTTCAACTTTTGCCTCTAATACATCTGTTGGTATAGCTATTACTACGGGCCCTGGAATGCCACTTTCAGCAATGTGAAAAGCCCTAGCAGTTACATTTGCAATTTCACTTGGTGTGTTAATCTGTTCTACATGTTTGGCCATGTCAGAAAATGTCTTAATAAAATCCATCTCTTGCAAATGCATTTTACCGGTACTAATCCTATTTACTTGTCCAATAAAAAGAACCATTGGCACTCCACCTTGATGTGCCGAGTGAACGGAAATCGAAGCATTTGTTGCTCCAGGTCCTCTGCTAACAAATGCAACGCCAGCTTTACCCGTACATTTTGCGTCAGCTACAGCCATAAACCCAGCTCCACCCTCATGCCTGCATGTTATAACGTCTATTCCAGGTGAATATAATAATTCATCCATAACAGATAAATATGATTCGCCAGGTACACAAAAGAATCTATTAACCCCATGATTTTTCAAAGTTTGAACAAAAACTGAAGCTGCTTTTTTCGTCATTATTTAATTTTCCTTAGTTTTATATAGTTGTTTTTTTTCCGCCGTCTAAATTAATTTCAGTACCAGTGAGATGACGCATTTTTGGATCACACAGAAAATAGGTGAGTTCAGCGACCTCTTCTGGTGTCCCAAATCTATCTAATCCAATATCATCGAGAGCTTTTTTTTCTGCTTCAGCAAAACTTATCCCTTCTCTATCTGCATTACTCTGAATAATTGTTATCAAACGATCAGTTGACGTCATTCCAGGATTAATAGAATTTACGTTTACACCATCACTTAAACCTTTTTTAGATAAAGCTTTTGAAAAATTTAAGAAGGCAGCATTAACAGCTCCACCAACCATAAAAAAAGGATCAGGTGAATGACTCATTGCCCCATTAATTGAAACAATCCATCCTTTATTTTTAGAAAGAGTTGGCCAAAATGCTTTTGACAATCTAACTGCGCTATAAAATTTTAGAGCAAAACCATCTTCAAAATCTTCAATAGGCTGCTCCAAAAAGTCACCACTTTTTGTAGCTCCAGCGCTAAATATCAAAGTATCAAAATCAGTAAATTCATTTTCAATTGCTTGAATAGCACTCTCACATCCTGACTTTGTTTTTAAATCAGATGCGTGATAATATATATTTACTTTAAATTTACTTTTTAATTCGGATGTTGTTTTCTGTAGA
>QBXD01000065.1 GCA_003283875.1 SAR116 cluster bacterium AG-321-A13
AAAACATGTTAGTCAAAAGCCAAATAGATTTGTAGATGCTGCATCTTTAATGAATTCGTATAGATCTGCCCAGTGTAACTCTCCACTAGGAAGTTATGCAGAAGGATACTATTTTAATCCAACCTTTCCCTTTTCCGATATAAGACACATTTTGCCTCCAGCACCTAAACTAATACCATTTCATATAAAAAATCAGTTCGGATTTTTATAAAATATTGCCTTTCCACCTGATGAAGATATTGACACTCCAGTTGTACTTGGAAAGGTAAATGGAAGTTTATATATCGATCTAGCTGATAAATATGCAATTAATTCAGATTCAACGAAATCAAAGTTAGCGTTCAATTCATTTTCCCTATAAAACTTAATTTTTAACTTATTTTTTAAACATTTCATCAAATAAATATTTTTATATCCACCTCCTGTAACAACAATACTTTTAATTTTTTTTGGTAAAATATCTATAGCTGCAACGATTGACTCTACAGTGAAAGCCAACAAGGTTGCCAAAGTGTCTGGAGTAGATAATTTTTTTTTTAATAATTTATCATAATATATTTTGAATGAATTTCTATCAAGAGATTTTGGAGGTGATTTTTTAAAAAAAATATCATTTAAAAAACTTTGAATTAAAACTTTATTTGGTATTCCTTTTGATGCTATTTCTCCATTTTTATCATAAAAATTTTGAGATATTGATCTTATAAATGTGTCCATCAAACCATTTCCTGGACCTGTATCAAATCCGTGTAATATTTGACCATCCCAGTAAGTTAAGTTAGCAACACCTCCGATATTTAAGAAACAGCTTGGTAATTCAAGCTTATTATTCTGAATAAGAAGTTTGTGATAGATTGGTGCTAGCGGCGCTCCTTGTCCTCCTAATTGCATATCTCTAGATCTAAAGTCATAAATCACATTTTTTTTAATCAATTCTGATAAAAGTGTTGGGTCCCCAACCTGTAATGATAATCCATCTTGAGCATTATGGTAAATAGTCTGTCCATGAAATCCTACTAGATCACATTGTTCAAGAATTTTAAGATCTTTCAATGCTTTGAAGTGTTCTTCTGTAATTAATTTATCAAGATCTCTTTTTATATTTAAATTGTCACTTAAATTATTTTTTAATAGGTTTAAAAAGACATCTTTAGTTTTACTATCATATTCATAAAAATAATTTTCATTTAAGTTTTGTAAGTCTATTCCATTTGTTTTCACGAGACTTATATCTATCCCATCCATACTAGTGCCAGTCATTAGACCAATAATATTTAAGTGCTTAAATTCCAAGAAATTTCCTTTTAAATTAAAAAAAAATATATAAATTAAACAATTAATATGAAAAAAAATATACCTAAAACAGAACTTTTATATAAAAAAAGTAAGCCCATAGATCAACTAGATCTTTTAGACGGTGTCCAATTAATGTTAAATGAACAAAAAAAAGCTTCTGATGCTGTAAAAAAAAGTTCAAAAGAAATTAAATTTGCAATCAATCAGATATATGAGCATTTAGTTAAATATGATAAAGGCAGATTAATTTATGTTGGAGCGGGTACATCTGGTAGGATAGGTGTTCAAGATGGAGTTGAGCTTTTTCCAACATTCAATTGGCCAAAAGATCGTTTAGAATTTATTATCGCTGGTGGTACTAAAGCAATTTTAAATTCAATAGAAAATGCTGAAGATGACGTTAACAAAGCAAATGAAGTAGTTCACAAAAAATCAATAGGTTTTAAGGATGTTGTAATAGGTTTAGCAGCAAGTGGGAACACACCATTTACCTGTAAAGTATTAGAAAAATCTTACTCAAAAAATGCTCTTACAATAGCTATTAGTAATAATCCAAATGGAGATATTTTTAATTTTGGTAAAATTAATATTAAGCTTGATACTAAGGAAGAAGTGATAGCGGGTTCAACTCGTTTAAAAGCAGGAACAGCTCAAAAAATTTGTCTAAATATAATATCTTCAATGGTTATGTTGAAGATGGGTAAAGTTAAAAATGGATTAATGAATGATATGGTTCCAACTAATCAAAAACTTAGAAAGAGAAAGAAAACTATAGATTTAAGTCTTGATACAGATATTTGTGACAAATTAAATGATTCAATATAAAATATTTTAAATTAATAAAAGAAAAGATTTATGTCAGACAGATATTTAGAAATAAGTATTTTATTGCTAATTTTTAGGGTGTTTAAGCAATTAATAAAGTAGCATTAATAACTGGTTCAGCAGGATTTATTGGTTTTCATTTAGCCAATTATCTATTGAAATCTAATTTTAGTGTTGTTGGGTTGGATGCAATGACAAACTATTATGATGTAAGTCTAAAAGAAAGTAGGAACTCTATTCTAAAGTTAAATAACAATTTTAATTTTTATCTTGGTTCTACTCAAGATGAAAATTTGTTAAATCACATTTGTACTAAACATAAACCTGATATTATTATGCATTTAGCTGCACAGGCAGGTGTAAGACATTCTATTAAAAATCCAAAATCATACGTTGAAGCTAACCTAGTTGGAACATTTTCTATTTTGGAGATAGCTAGGAAATTTAAACCCAAACATCTCCTAATATCTTCTACTTCTTCGGTATACGGAAATAACCTAGAATATCCATTTCACGAAAAACAAAAGTCAGATACTCCAATCTCTTTTTATGCAGCTACGAAAAAATCTAATGAGGTTATGGCTCACTCTTATTCTCACTTATATAAAATACCAATTACCATATTTAGATTTTTTACTGTTTTTGGACCTTGGGGCAGGCCGGATATGGCATTATTTCAGTTTACCAAAAATATTTTATCCAAAAAAACTATAAATTTGTACAATAATGGAGATATGAAAAGAGATTTTACTTATATAGAAGATTTGATTAAAGCTATATACTTATTAAAAGACACAATTCCTCATGAGCCAAGTGAGAGAAAATTAGAAATTGAAGGAGATAGCATTTCAAAGACTGCTCCATTCAGGATAGTTAATATAGGTAATTCAAAATCTATAAAGCTTTTGGATTTCGTTAATGAACTAGAAAAATGTTTAGGTATGAAAGCAAATAAAAATTTTATAAAAATTCAAGATGGTGATATTAAAGAAACTCACAGCAATATAGAACTTTTGAATAAATTAACAGGTTTTAAGCCAGAAGTAACCTTAAGTCGTGGTATAAAAGAATTTGTTGAATGGTATAAAAATTATTACAAAGAATTATAATCTTTATTGGGATATAATATTATAGAATTCTATTTTAGACAGTGCTATTCAAGTATTTTATGTATAAAACAACATAATTGTAATTAATGGAAATATATTATTTAAATTTTCTTTTGGCAATTTTAGTGTCGGTTGTTATGACAGCATTAATCATATTTTTTAATAATTACATTGAGAATTACATCAAATCCCCAAAAGGACCTCAAAAAATTCACAAGGGAAATATTTCAAGATTAGGTGGTCTGTCAATATATATTACATTGTTTATTTTTACATTATTTAACTTTTCAGAAGAAAACTTCTTATTTTTAAAATTATTATTTGTTTCATTTCCCGTATTTATATTTGGGTTTTTTGAAGATTTAACTCAATCAGTAACTCCAAAATTAAGACTTTTGGGCTCTTTGATAAGCGGTGTTTTATTCGTTTTTATTTTAGAAAGTAAGATAAATAATGTTGGATTATTCTATATAGATTTTTTTCTCTCATACGAAATAATTTCAATTTTATTTACAATATTTTGTATAATATTTCTTATACAGGCTTTTAATATTATAGATGGTTTAAATGGTTTAAGTTTGTCATCAGCAATTTTAATACTTCTGTCAATTTGTTTTATTTCTTATGATTTAAAAGATAAAAAAATCTTTCTATTAACAATTCTAATGATTTCATTACTTTTAGGTGTGTTGTTATTTAATTTTCCTTACGGAAAGATATTTATTGGAGATGCTGGTGCCTATATCATAGGTTTGTTTCTAGCAATTTGTACAATAATTTTAGCTGACAATAATAAAAATTTATCTCCTATTGTGGTTGTTCAAATTTTAATTTTCCCTTCATATGAACTAATTAGATCAATTTTCAGGAGGATTGCTACAAAAAAAAATATTCTTAGACCAGATAAAAAGCATTTACATAGTTTACTTTACAGATTTAATAAACTTAGATTAAATTATGAACTTTTAAAATTAAATTCTTATACATCTTTCCAACTTATC
>QBXD01000066.1 GCA_003283875.1 SAR116 cluster bacterium AG-321-A13
TTATGAGTTTCATTATGACAGCAACTCCATTACAAATTGTAAATGTATGTAAATTGGGTGATAGCGCTAGTGCAACTGTGATTCAATGGCATGTTATTGCTATGTTTGCACCCTCTTTTTTCACTGGTACAATTATTAACTCACTTGGTAACCGTAAAGTAATGATGATAGGATTATTTTTTTATGCTTTTTCTATCTCTTTTACAATTATAGGTCAGACAGTCGAACATTTTTGGATAGCTTTATTCTTATGTGGTTTAGGTTGGAATTTTCTTTATGTTGGAGGTAGTGATATCATTGCAAAATCTGCACTTCCAGAAGAGAGGGCGAAAGTTCAAGGCGTAACTGATTTTATTATTTTTGTTTTTGTCGCTACAGGATCATTTTTAGCAGGTGCACTTCACAGCACTTTAGGCTGGGAAATAATGATGTTTTATACATCAATACCAATTTTTTTCTTGTTTATGAGCATAATTATAATCAATCCTGATGGGGGGATTAAAGCGAGATACTAATTAGCCCCCTGTAAGAGACATGTGTCGGTTTACAGATACGTTTGGAGATTGACGTGAAATCTCAAAGTCATGTCCTTTTGGTTTTCTTCCTATTGCCATTCTTATAGCTTCTTCTAGAGCAGCAGATCCTTCTTCTCTTAGGACAGTTTTTAAATCGGCATTATCATCCTGTCCTAAGCACATATATAAGACGCCAGTGCAAGTAAGTCTTACCCTATTACAACTTTCACAAAAATTATGCGTTAATGGAGTTATAAAACCAAGTTTGTTACGTGTTTCTTTAACTGACACATATCTTGCTGGGCCGCTTGTTCTTTCTGGAAGGTCTTTTAAAGTAAATTCTTTTTCTAGTTCGGTTCTGACTTGTGATAATGGTAAGTATTGTCCATATCTTGTATCTCCTCCGATGTCGCCCATTGGCATAACTTCAATTAAAGTCATGTCAAAATTTTCTTTACCACACCATTTGAGTATTTCGGAAAGGTGATATTCATTAAAGTTGCTGATTGCTACTGTGTTTATCTTTATTTTTAGACCAACTTCACGAGCTTTTTTTAATCCTCTCTTAACTTTCTCAAGATCTCCCCATCTTGTTATTTCTTTAAATTTTATTGGTTCTAAATGATCTAAAGACACATTAATGCGTCTAATACCAGCTTTGTATAATTCTTCAGCTTTCGATTCTAGCTGACTACCGTTTGTTGTAATTGTTAATTCATCGAGTAAGGTGCCAACCTCTTTGCCTAAATTATTAATTACTTGCATAATAGATATAATCAGGGAAAAAATCAAAAGAGTATCTAGAAACTTCAGGGCCCAAAATAGCAGCGATGAGTCCACCAGCCAAAACTAAAGAGATAGCTTTACTTTTTATACTAATTGAAACATTGTCAGCAGCAGCATAACGATAAAACTGTTGATTAGCTTGTGAAAAACACAGCAATATTGAACCAAGAATAAATAAAGAAAAAAGTTTGTAATAGATTGCACAAACTATGACTAAACATCCAACAAAAGCTGACATAGCACCTATAAGAAACATAGCCCTTCTTCCAAATTTACCCATCAATAAAGAAACAGGAATTAACGTTAATGCTATTGTTAAAAATTGAAGAGATAGCGGGATAGTTGCGTAAGATGAATGAGTAGCTAGAATAGTCCCAACTAATCCAGTGTTTATCATGTTAATATTTGTAGTTGTGACAGATAGACCCTGAGCAATTGATAATATTAAAGTATTTCTCTTTTCCAGTTCCAACTACTTGTTGTCTTTACACAGAGATAATATTAACGTCATAACACAATCATTCTTTTAAATTATGGAGATAGATTTGAATACGTATTCTGGCCCCGGTCCAAAGAACCTTATAACAGATGTTATTGGAGTTCAAGTAGGTCACGCGCAAGATAAAAAAATTGGTACAGGAGTTACTATTGTTTCAGGAAATAGTCCATTCTCTGCATCCGTAGATGTGAGGGGTGGTGGCCCAGGAACAAGAGAAACTGACATGCTAAGTTTGGAAAATTCAATAGGTCGCGCTGATGCTATAGTACTTTCTGGTGGATCAGCATACGGACTTGATGCGTGTTCAGAAATTCAAGATTTATTGAGAGAAGACCAAAAAGGGTATCAATTAGGCAAATCAATCATACCACTAGTACCAGGAGCTGTAATTTTTGACCTTAATATTAATGATAACCCTCATGTAAATGAATTAGGTAAAAGATCTCCATGGAGAAATTTAGCAAACAAAGCATACAAGTCAATTAACAGCGATTTATTATTAGGTTCTTATGGTGCAGGTTGTGGTGCAACTACAGCAACATTAAAAGGAGGACAAGGATCCTCATCATGGACACAAGCATTTTCTAATGGAAAGGTATATACAGTTGGAGCTATTGTAATAAATAATGCAGTTGGAAACCCATTACTTAATGATGGACCTTATTTTTTATCAGGTCACTTAGAGTTGGATAAAGAGTTTGGAGGATATGGGCCATCTAATAAAAGATACGATAATATATTAAGAGCAAAAAGAATACCTCCATCACTTGGGATAACAGATAACTTACATGATATTTCAAGTAATACAGTCATCGGTGTTGTTGCTACAGATGCACCCTTAACTCGTGCAAACTTAAAAAGAATAGCTATTATGGCTCATGACGGTATAGCAAAATCCTTAAGCCCTGCTCACACACCCATGGATGGAGACACGATTTTTTCTATTTCGACCAATCAGAGTAATAAAGAACAAATTTTAGAGAATGTAGACATCCTAGCTCTCGGTTCTAGGGCGAGTGATTGTGTTGCAAGAGCATGCAATAGAGCAGTTTACGAAGCAACTTCCATAGGCAACTCAAAGCCAGGATGGAAAAGTTTATTCTCCTAAAATAGATTAGATATATCTAACTTTTAAGGTTTAAAGCTTCTGCTTTCTTCTTCAAACGCCAATAAAACAAAGATGCAAAAGGCAAGCTAAAAATATAAACTAAAACCAATATTATAAATCCCTTTATGGGATTACTAATAATTGCATTACTGAGAAGAGCTAGAATTATCAGCATAGGTATGACATATGATTTTGGAATTTGAAATACCTTGCCCGAAAAAGTAGGTAAGTTACTTACCATAGCTATTGAAATGAAACCGATCCAAATTCCAATATTTTCAAAAGATTTTAAATTTTGTGCTTCTAAATATCCATCTATGGCAATCGGAAATAGCATCAAAAATGCCGCAGCTGGAGTAGGAACACCATTAAAATAATTTTTAGCATAGCTAGGTCTTTCAGATAATTCTGAATTAAATCTTGCAAGTCTGAGTGCAGAACAAATCACATATAGAACTATTATTATCCAAAATAAATTACCTTGTGGTTTGTCCATCCAGAGATATACAGCAAATGCAGGAACGGCCCCAAAAACTACAAAATCTGATAAAGAATCAAGATGCATACCAAATTCACTAGTAGATTTTAATAATCGAGCAACTCTTCCATCCAACATATCAAAAACTGAAGCAATAATTATCATTATAATCACATTATCCCAATTATTAAAAAGAGCTTGATACATTGCTTGCAAACCAAATATTAAAGCACATATCGTAAGAAAGTTCGGAAGCATCCAAACTACTGAAAAACGCCTAGGTCTAGATTGGAAAGCTTTTTTGGCGAATTTAATACCCTTACTTTTCATCTAGATTTTCCTTAACTGGTTTACTAGATTTAGTAAAATCTCCAATAATAGTTTCACCTGCAATCATTTTTTGTCCTTGTAAAACCATTACTGCAACATCGGATGGAAAATAAATATCAACTCTACTTCCAAATCTGATAAGACCGAATATTTCTCCTGCCTTTAAAGACGAACCTATGTCAACATCGCAAATAATTCTTCTTGCAACTAATCCTGCAATTTGGACAAAAGCTATTTTTTTTCCATTTTCTGTGTCCATTCCAAGTATCAGTCTTTCATTTTCAGAAGAAGCTTTATCTAAACTAGCATTAAAAAAAGAGCCTGGAATATAATTTTTATACGTAATTTGACCTAACATTGGTGATCTATTTACATGAACATCAAAGACATTCATAAAAACACAGACCCTAGTCCAGTTTCCTTCAGGTAACCCAATATCTTCAGTTGGATTTATTTTAGAAATTTCTATAACCCTACCATCTGCTGGTGAAATAATAAGATTA
>QBXD01000067.1 GCA_003283875.1 SAR116 cluster bacterium AG-321-A13
AAGACAATTGTAAAAAACAAAAAGTAAATTTTGTTTGTATAATCAATATGTAGTATATAAATCTTTATATTTATCAAAATATACTATATATGGATATTATGGATGATCAATTTAAGAACATAATTTTTACTCATAAAATATCCAATATTTTCCAAAAATATCATTGGTTTATTTCTTCAAATTCTGATAAAAATTATCATTTCAATTATCAAGGTGAAATTGCTGATTATTATTTAGTAGTTAGCTATAATTATAATTATATACAGTTTGATTATACCTTAGATATAGAGGTTCCTAAAAACAAAATAAATGAATTACAAAAGTTGATTAACTTTGTTAATCAAAAAACTAAAAATGGATTTTTCATTTATGATCTGGAAGCCGACAAAGTTAAGTTCCACATAATCAAACAATATTTTGGAAAATTTAAAAATAAAATTATAGAAGATGTTATTGAAGAAAATTTAAATTTAACAAATTATTTATTTCGTAATTTTACACTGGCAACACACAATTTAATATACGCAGAAAAAACAGATCAGAATTATATTGAATTAATGTTTATGGATGTCGAAGGATGCGCCTAGATCTAATTATGCTCAAAAAATAATTGTTATAATATGTTAGGTGAAATATGAAGAATGTAGTTTTATTTGGATTTGGAAAAATGGGATCATCCATTTTAAAGGGATGGATGCTCAAAAGTTTAAATTTTAATTTCTTTGTAGTTGAAAGAGAATCTTCTTTAAGAAAAGCTGCTGTTAATGATGGTATAAAATTATATGAAAATTTTGAGCAATTGTTAAAATTTGTTGATGAAGAAACCCTTGATATAATTTTTCTTGCTGTTAAGCCACAACAAATGAGTGAAGCAATTAAGGTTTTTTCTAGACTTAATTTTTCTAAGACATTATTTATTTCAATCGCTGCTGGTCTTTCTTTTGATTGGTTTCAGTCAAATCTTAAAAAAGATATAAAACTTGTTAGAGCAATGCCAAATTTACCAGCTTCAGTAGGTTTTGGGGTAACTGGTTATTGCAAAACTAATAATGTAGATAAAATAGAATTACTTGATGTACAAGATTTATTAAGCGCGTTTGGAAAGGCAGTTTACTTAGAGTCTGAATCTTTTATAGATGTTGTAACTGCTATATCTGGGTCTGGTCCAGCTTATGTTTTTTATTTTGCAGAGGTATTATATGAAATAGCTCTAAATCAAGGATTATCAAAAAAAAATGCAAAGGCATTAGCTATAGAAACTATAATAGGTTCGGCAAAATTGTTAGAAATATCAAATACTAATCCCAAGATACTAAAAGAAAACGTAACCAGTCCTGGTGGGACCACAGAAGCAGGTTTAGAAATACTTGCATCTGAGGATTATGGATTATATAATTTATTGGATAAAACAGTTAGTGCGGCAAAAAAAAGGGCTAAAGATTTAAATTCTAATGGCTAAATAGTTACATGAAAAATAAAGATCAAGCTTTAAAATGGAAATTATGCGATACATATTTTTCAATTTTAAATGCTGGAAACAAAAACTCAATAACTCTAGAGGAGATCTGTTCGAATAGTAAAGTTTCCTATGAGGAAGCAAGAAAAATAATTCCTAAAGATTTTGTTCATAACCCATTTTTTTTTTTAAAAATACTTGTCACTAAGCTAGATGATGAAGCTTTAGAAGAATTTAAAGCTGATGTATTTGAAGATTCAATATCAACTACTTATGAAAAAATTTTAGAAGGTATAACTTTAAGGTTTGAAAAGCTTTTAGAGTACAGACCAGCTTTAAAAATATTTAGTGAAGGATTAGATCGTAAAGCTGAAATCTTTTTTAAACTTTTACAACAAAATTATTCTTTTATGTTTAACCTTTTAGACATGGTTGAAAACAAACAAGATTGTGGTTTAAAAACAATTAAGTCTGTAGCTTTGAATATTGTATATATAAAAGGAATGGAAGTTTTTTTAAAAGATGAAAACAACAACCTTGATTCAACTCTTAGATATTTAGATAAATATCTAAAAGATATTGAGGATGTTGGTCTTTTTACTGGTATTATTAAAAAGTAACTACAAAGGTAGTAATAACCTGACTCTTAACCCGCCTAAAGGACTATCTTCCAAAATAAGTTCTCCACCATGATTAAGTGCTGAATTCTTGGCAATTGATAAACCTAGTCCAGTACCACCAGTCTTATTATTTCTAGAATTATCCAATCTTGTAAACGGTAATACTACCTCGTCTCTTTTATCTCTAGGTATTCCTGGGCCATTATCATCAATTATAACTTCACTATGATCATCAAAAATTTGAATTTGGGCATTTGCTTTACCTGCGTATCTAATTGCATTGGTAAATAAATTTATCAGAGCTCTTCTTATTGATTGAACTTGAATTGGAAAAATTGGAATATTATCTGGTGGTACAGCAATATTTATTTTTTCTCCCTTAGGATCAGACGTCTTAGCGGCTTGTTGTAGTAACTTAAATAAACTTGCATCAACCATTTCCTCTTCTCGTTCATTCCTTGCAAAATCTAAATAGCCATCTATCATTTTTTCTAATTCTATTAGCTCTTTTTCAAAATCTTCTCTAATCTCTTTATTATTATCCATAACTGCTAATTGAAGTCTCATTCTGGTTAATGGAGTTTTTAGGTCATGACTTACTCCCGCTAAAAGTGATGTTTTCTCAGAAATTTGTTTATTTATTCGGTGTCTCATTGCTTGAAATGCTCTTCCAGCTATTCTTACTTCTGTTGCACCCTCAATATTATAGTTTTCTACTTCCCTTCCAAAACCAATTTGACGTGCTGCTTTTGCAAGTCTTAGTATTGGGCTTACTTGTTTTCTCAGAAAAATAATTGCCACAGAAAAAAGTATCACTGATGCACCTACTGACCACATAATAAAAGTAATACCCGTAGGAACAAATAACCTTTTATTATCTATATGCATTCTTACTATTCCATTTGCTAATTGTATATCTACATAAAATTGTCTTGAATTCTCAATTGTAGATAAATAGAAAGGTTCTTTTATTCTAGATTCCAAAGAGGATCGAAAATTTTTAAATTTAGCATTAAATGATTGATTTGGTTTTAATATACCCCCTTCCAACCAGTAGAAAATAATATCAAAGTATTGTCTTGCTCTTACAGCTGATAAAGCTCTTTGATTCTTAGAGGGCTCGTTCCCAAGCTCATCAATTAATAGACCTAAATCTTTTGCTAAATTTTTTGACATATGTCTAGACACCCAATCCCAATGTCTTTCATAGAAAATTGAAACAGAAATAATTTGAACAAGAATTATTGGGACAAGTATAATAGCTAACATTCTTCCAAATAAACTTTTTGGTGTTATGTTGCGTAATCTCATTATCTATACTTTTTTTTAATTATTATTAATTCTGTCATCGTGAGTATGTAGCATCCAGCCTATCCCTCTTACTGTTTGCAGATAGATGGGGTATCTTTGATCATCTTCAATTTTACGTCTTATTCTTGCAATTGCCACGTCAATAGATCGAGTTTCCATATTACCACCAAGTGAGTCATTAATATCATCTCTAGAAAAAGCTTTATTTGGAAATTTACAAAAACAATTTAACAATTTCTGCTCGGATGTAGTTAGATGAACAGGTAAATCATTTTTATATAAGTTTAAAGATTTTTGATTAAAAGAAAATGGGCCAAATCTAGTATTATCTTCAATATCAGTTTTCTTAAGATTTTCAGGACGTCTTTTAAGTATATTTTGTATTCTTAGTAATAATTCTCTTGGTTCAAATGGTTTGGTCATGTAATCATCTGCACCATACTCGAGGCCATCAAGTCTATCCTCAGGATTTGACATGGCAGTTAACATAAGAGTTGGTATTGAATTCGTTTGTCTTATTTCTTTTAAAAATTCCAGACCATTTTGTCCTGGCATCATTATATCGATGACTAACAAGTCAAAAATTAAAGTTTCCATGATTTTTTTAGCTTGCTGGGTATTTTCAGCGTCGGAAACTCTAAAACTATTATTTTCTAAAAATTTTTTTAGTAATTGTCTAATTTTTTGATCATCATCAATTATTAAAATATGAAAACTTAATTTTTTTAGATCTTGATTATACATTTTACAAAAACAGGTCAGTTCATATTGAATTTATTATATTTACTCAGTA
>QBXD01000068.1 GCA_003283875.1 SAR116 cluster bacterium AG-321-A13
AATAATTGAAGAAATGAAAAAAAATAGTGGGTTTTGGGCAAACCCAAGAAAAAACATGGCTAATAATTTTTTCTTTAATTCTAATATTACAAAGCCAGGGACACTTTTGCCAGAAGATAAAAATTCTTTAAATGAAAATTTTATAAAAAGTAAGAATAATATCAAATTCGCCTGGTTAGGTCATTCAAGTATCTTAATGTCTATAAATAATAAAATTATTTTAATTGATCCTGTGTTTTCGTCATCAGCTTCCCCATTCAGTTGGCTAATAAAAAGATATCAGCCACCTGTTTTTAAAATGAAGGAATTACCAAAAATTGATTTCATATTAATTTCACACGATCATTATGATCACTTAGATATGAACACGATAAAGTTCTTTAATAAAAATAAAGATGTCTCATTTGTTGTGCCTTTAGGTGTTGGATCACATTTAAAAAAATGGGGTGTTTCAAATTCTAGGATTACAGAAATGGATTGGTGGGAAAATAAAGTAATTAAAGATATAAATTTCATTTGTACTCCAGCACAACACTTTTCTGGAAGAAAAGGTTTTGTAGAAACACAAAAATCTCTTTGGGCATCTTGGGTTGTTAAGTCAGGAAAAAGAAGTTTTTATTTTAGTGGTGATTCTGGATATTCCAAACATTATAAAGAGATTGGCAAAAAATATGGTCCATTGGAACTAGTTTTCATGGATAGCGGACAATATAATACTCGTTGGAGGTTGGTCCATAATATGCCAGATGAAGTAATAAAGGGCTTTATAGATGTTAAGGGAGAAAATCTCATACCCATTCATTGGGGAATGTTTACTCTTGCGATGCATAATTGGTTTGATCCTCCAGTTGAAATTGAAAAAAGAGCTAAAGAACAAAACATATCTTTAATAACCCCAATTATAGGTCAAGTGATAGATATGGAAAATTTGATTGTTTCTGAAAGTTGGTGGGAAAAACTAATAGATTTAGTGAAATAGCAATTTAGAAAATTGAAATAAAGCGAGTTAAAAATGAAAATACAACATTTAGAAGAATTAGATACACCATGCTTGATTTTAGATAAATTTCTTCTAGAAAAAAATTGTTTTAAAGCAAGAAAGAAATGTCTTGAATTAAATACTATTTTAAGACCACATGTAAAAACACCAAAAAGCATTGAAATTGCAAAAATAGCACTTGATAATCAGATAGGACCTATAACAGTTTCAACTCTTAACGAAGCAGAATATTTTGCTGGTGCGGGTTTTAAAGATATTTTATACGCTGTTTGCATAACTCCAAAAAAACTAAAAAGATTAAATTTTATTCAACAAAAATATAGTTGCATTATTCGTATAGTTATAGACTCAACCTATGTTGCCCAAGAAATTCTAAAGTACAGTAAATTGCATAATGCTAATTTTGAAATTCTTATAGAAATTGACTGCGGAGAGGGAAGAAGTGGTCTAGATTATCAAGACGAAATGATTGGAGAAATATCTAGAGTTTTTAAACCAAATCACAAGACAAAGTTGTTAGGTGTTTTAACTCACGCAGGACATAGTTATTCTACCAAAGACATAAATGAAATTATTTCAATTATTAACATTGAACGCGAAGAGGCCAAGGCCTCTTTAAAAAAAATTTTAAATTTTGAGGATAAGTCTCAAATAATTAGTATAGGGTCTACACCAACAATGTTTTTGGCTTCAAATCTTGATGGTATTTCTGAAGTTAGGGCAGGTATTTATATGTTCTGGGATTTAGCACAAGCTTCTAAAGGAATTTGTAAAATAGAAGACATTGCAATAACTGTATTAGCCAGTGTCATAGGCCATAATCATCAAAGAAAAAGAATAATTATTGATGCAGGATCATTAGCATTATCAAAAGATATAAGTGCAAATAAATTCATGCCAGAAGCAGGTTATGGTTTAATTTGTGATCCACATACTGCAATACCTTTTAACGGTCTTAATATTTCAGAAGTACATCAAGAACATGGATCTATTGAGATAAAAAGTACAGATTGGTTTGATAAGATACCTATAGGAAGTCTAGTTCGAATATTACCAAATCATGCATGTTTAACTTGCGCTGCTTACGAAAATTACAATATTTTAGAAAATGGTAGCATTATAGACAATTGGTCTAGAACTAATGGTTGGTAATTATAATTTAGACTTAAATAAGTTGTTAAATGCTTTTTATTTATATTAATAATTATTATATCATTAATTAAATATCTAACTTGTTAAAAATTTGTGAGAAAGAAATATGTCGATTTGGGGAAGTTTATTAGGTGGTGTTATTGGCTTTTCTTTTGGAGGTCCGTTTGGAGCTTTATTGGGGTCTTTTTTAGGTGGAAAAATTTCAAGATTAAGCTCTACTAAAACTCTAGGTAAACAACAAAACTCTCAAGAAATTTTTGCACTTTCACTCATAGTTCTCTCAGCGAAGCTTAGTAAGGCTGATGGACAGGTTAGTAAAGAAGAGTTGATTGCTGTAAAGGATAAGTTGCAAATTCCGGATAGTGAAATTGATCAAGTGGCTAAAATTTTTAATAAGGCAAAAGACGAAAGTACTGGTTATGAGCCATATGCAAAACAAATTGGTGAGATTTTTCGGGGTAATATTAATGTTTTAGAAGAGGTTATAAATATTCTATTTTACATCGCTGAGTCAGATGGTCATGTAAGTAATGAAGAAGAATCAATGATTGCGAATATTGCTTATATATTTGGTTTAACGCAGAAACAGTATGAAAGTATCAAAGAATCTAGAAAGTCATTCGATAAACTTAATCCTTATATTGTATTAGAAAGTCAACCAACTGATGATCTTAAAACAATTAGAAAAAAATATATAAAACTATCTAAAGAACATCATCCTGATTTATTAATTAGTAAAGGTGTGCCCATAGAAGTTATTAATGAAAGTAAGAATAAAATGAGGTCTATCAATGCTGCCTGGGATCAAGTACAAAAGCTTAAAAATAACTGAAGATTTTACAATTGATTTAGACTTTATTTCACTCCATTTAAATCAAATTCATTTAAAAAGAAATTTTTCATATCATTTTTGTACCACTTTTCATAGTCCCAAGGTTCTTCTGATATCATGTTTTTAGTAGGCATATAGATTTGTGCATCATGATGAATTTGATCAACATTAACTTTTACAAATTGCCTAAAGTAATTTCTTCCCTCAAATCTATCCAATTTTTTTAATTCTTCAAAAGTTATATTATTAATGAGCAAGCCTTTAACAACATCAACTTGATTATTTGTATATTTTATAAGAGGATAATTGGCATTTTTAACTCTAAAGACTTTATGCTTTAACAAATAACCTAATGAGATGTTGTGATTATCACTACTTTCTCCAATTACAGCTTTTCGAACTTCTAGAGATCTAAGTGTTCCATAAAAGAATAAAGAATAATTAATTTGGTATTTAGTTAGAGATTTTTTGATTTTTTTTTCATATGAAAAACAATTATTGTTATTATTAAATTTTTGAAAATATTCGTCAGTTTTTCCATCTATTTCGTGGTTAAGGTAATCAACACAACTTTTGATGTAATTGTTTATTAAAGTTGAAATATCATGACTATAGTTTTTTACATCAAATAAATTTGTTATTGAAATTAAATGCTTTAACTCGTCAATATTAAAATCTCGTAGGACAAAGCTTAATTGTAAATATGTGTCTTCAAATCTAAAGTCATGCGGAAATTCTTCATTCCATAAATCAGTATCAAGTTTCCAGTTTTGCTTAAGATTATCTTTTAAAACCTTTTATCAT
>QBXD01000069.1 GCA_003283875.1 SAR116 cluster bacterium AG-321-A13
GACGCAAAAGTAAGAAATACAGTAGAGTCAATTTTAGCAGACGTAAGCTCAAGAGGTGATATGGCAGTCAGAGAATTGTCAAAAAAATTTGATAATTACTCTCCCGATAATTTTATTCTTAGTAAAGAAGAAATTGAAACTGCAATCAGCAAAGTATCGAAAAGAGATATTGAGGATATTAAATTCGCTCAAACTCAAGTTAGAAATTTTGCAAAAAAACAATTGGAATGTATAAAAGATTTAGAAGTGGAAACATTGCCAGGAGTAATTTTAGGTCATAAAAACATACCGATGAACAGGGTTGGCTGTTATGTGCCAGGTGGTAAATATCCTATGGTTGCATCTGCACATATGTCAGTATTAACAGCTAAAGTAGCAGGCGTAAAAGAAATCATAGCTTCTGCCCCTCCTCAAGGAGGTGAACCGCATCCTGCGATAGTTGCAGCTATGCATATGGGTGGAGCAGATAAAATTCTATGTCTTGGTGGAATACAAGCAGTGGCAGCTATGGCGATAGGTACTGAAACAATAAATGGCGTTGATATGTTAGTTGGACCAGGCAATATGTTTGTTGCAGAAGCTAAACGACAATTATTTGGAAGAGTTGGTATTGATTTGTTTGCGGGGCCAACTGAAACACTTATAATAGCAGATAAAACTTCTGATCCAGAAATTTGTGCAATTGATCTCTTAGGACAAGCTGAACATGGGCCTACTAGTCCCGCAATATTATTGACAGACTCAAATAAGCTTGCTGTCGATACAATTAATGAAGTTGAAAGACAGTTAAATATTTTACCAACTGCTGAAATTGCAAAAGAATCATGGAAAGAATATGGACAAGTTATCGTTTGTGATAATATTGAAGAAATGGTTCAAGTTGCTGATGATTTAGCTTTTGAGCATGTCCAGGTAATGACAGAAGATCCTGATTATTTCCATAAAAATATGACTAATTATGGTGCTTTATTTTTGGGGCAGAGAACAAATGTAGCTTTTGGTGATAAAGTAATAGGAACAAATCATACTTTACCAACTAAAACAGCTGCAAGATATACTGGTGGTCTTTGGGTAGGTAAATTTTTAAAAACTTGTACATATCAAAAAGTTTTAACTGATGAAGCATCAGCTCTTGTTGGTGAATATTGTTCTAGATTATGCGCGCTAGAAGGTTTTTCTGGTCATGGCGAACAGGCTAATGTTAGAGTAAGAAGATATGGGGGCAGAAATATTCAACCATATGCAGCAGCTGAATAGGAGTTTATATGAATTATCCTCAAACACCGAGTTTTAGGCTTGATGGTAAAAGAGCCTTAATTACTGGAGCTGGTCGGGGAATCGGAGTGGGCGCTTCTATTGCTTTGGCAGAAGCTGGAGCAGATGTTACTTTGGTTTCAAGAACTGAAACCGAATTACAAGATTTAACAAAACATGTTAATAACCAAGGCTATAAAGCTTCCTATGTAGTATTAGATGTAAGCATGGAAGACGAAGTATCAAATTTTATAAATAATAGTGCTCCATTTGACATTCTCATTAATAACGCTGGCACTAACAGGCCTGCAAAATTAATTGATACCAAAATTGAAGATTTCGTTTACGTCATGTCTTTAAATGTTAGATCAGTAATTAATCTTACAAGATTAGTGGTTAAAAAAATGTTAGATAGTAATATTAAAGGTTCTATAATTAACGTTTCTTCTCAGATGGGACACGTAGGCGGTCCTAGCAGAACTACATATTGCACAAGTAAGTTTGCTATTGAGGGATTTACGAAGTCTCTAGCAATTGAATTAGGTCCAGAGGGAATAAGGGTGAATACTATTTGTCCAACCTTCATAAAAACTCCAATGACAGAACCTTTCTTAAAAGATGATGATTTTAAAAAAGCAACAATTGGAATGATACCATTAGGAAGACTTGGAGAAGTGAAAGATCTAATGGGTCCATTTGTTTTTCTGGCATCTGATGCATCATCATTAATGACAGGTTCAAGTGTTTTAGTAGATGGTGGTTGGACAGCAAGATAATTTTTTTTGAAAGTATTTAAATGAAAGCTGTAACACTTGGAAGTGACGGAGTTGAAATTAAAGAATTAGCAGAACCCAAACCTTCTCAAAATCAAGTTTTAGTTAAAGTGAAATCATGCGGGTTAAATAGATCAGACTTGCTGGAAACACAGGGACAATCCTTTGGTCACACGGGTGGAGATACCAAAATAATCGGAGGAGAGTTTGCTGGAGAAGTTGTGGAATTAGGTGAAGGAGTGACTGATCTCCAGGTTGGAGATAATATTATGTGTAGAGGTGGCTCTGGATGGGCGGATTATGCAGTTGCTAGTTCAAAAAGATCTATTAAATTCAATCTAGAACAAATTTCATGGGAACAAGCAGCTTCAATTCAGGGCAATCTTCAAACCATGCATGATGCAATAGTTACCAATGGGAAATTTATATCTGGGCAAACTGTTTTCATTCAAGGAGCCAGTAGTGGGGTTGGCATTATTGGTCTTCAGATTGCCAAAGCATTAGGAGCTTCTAAAGTATTAGGATCATCTACAAATCACAATAAATTGTCTAAATTATCAAGCTATGGTGCTGATGTGTTAATAGATACATCACAAGAAGATTGGTTGGATTCAGTACTAGATTCTACTGACGGAGAGGGTGCTGATGTTCTTATAGACATGCTTTCTGGTGATTTTGTTAATAAAAATATGGAAGCTACAAAAATTAATGGTTATTTAATAAACATTGGTAGACTTGCCGGCATGAATGGTAATTTTAACTATGATTTACATGCTAAAAGACGACTTCATTATGTAGGGACCACAGGTAGAACCAGATCTATCGAAGAAAATTTAAAAGTAGCTAAAGTTGCAAATAATGAACTTTGGAATTATGTTATTGATGGACAAATTCGTCATGTTATTTTTAAAACATTTTCTTTAGATGATGCGAATTCCGCATTAAATTTAATGAATGAAAACAAGCACTTTGGTAAATTAGTTTTGTTAACAAATCAATAAAAAGTAAATTATAATATGGCTAAAATTAAATGTAACTTAAACATAAATGGAAACAATAAAACCGTAAATATCCATGAAGACAAACCTTTGATATTTGTTATTAGAGATGAATTGGGATTAATTGGGACAAAGTTAGGATGTGGTTTAGGACAATGTGGAAGTTGTGCTGTTTTAATAGATGGTGAGAAAATAAATTCCTGTAATGTTTTAGCTAAAGATTATCAAAATTGTAAAATAACTACTATTGAGGGCTTAAAAACTGACAAAGGTTTAAATATAGTGCAACAAGCTTTTAAACAATATAATGCCGCCCAATGTGGTTATTGCACAAGTGGAATAATTATATCGCTTTCATCAGTTTTTCTTAAAAAATCTGATCCAACGAATGAAGAAATTCTAAAATCTCTTGACGGTCAATTATGCCGATGTGGATCTCATGCTTCAGTAATGAAGGCTATAGATGAATTAAAAGCGAGTTAATATTTAAAATGGATAGTTTTCATTCAGGTCCAAGTATAAAATTATATGGAAAATTAAGAAATTGGTTTAATTTTGATAAAGATAATGTTTTACAAGTGTATTCAGGTAAAATTGATATTGGTCAGCATATTAGTTCAACACTTGCATTAATTTCTTCAAAAATAACTGGTATCGATTATGATCAAGTTGAAATAATAAAGTTAGACACAGATATATCTCCAAATGAAGGTAAGACTGCAAGCAGTTTATCTGTTCCAGATTC
>QBXD01000070.1 GCA_003283875.1 SAR116 cluster bacterium AG-321-A13
TCCCTGTAGTGTTTTGAGAAATTAAATTTGAAATTATTAGTGCAGGGTATAAAGTATCTTCTCTATAAACAGGTTTTAACATTTTTCCCGAAATCTCAATTAAACCAATTAAACTATCCCTAACCTCAGAAGGAAATGTTCCAGCACCTGCTGCAGTTTGAATCATTACTTGTAATCCATGAGCTAACATTTCTGGGTGTCCCCTTTTTTTGCAATATTCTAAATCATAATGAATTGGATCATTATCTCCTGAAGCCGCCTGAAACATTGAAAATATACCACTAGTTTGAGTTCTAGATGGTATCAAGTATTTATCACCAATTGAAAAATCCTCAAAATACTTACTATTTTTATTATTTTCTATTTTTGCCATCATGATAAAATATGTCCCTACTACATAAATAGCAAGAAATCATAAAAAAACTTTATTCATAAACAAATTTGTGCTGGAATCAAATATGGATCGATTAAAAGGTAAAATTGCTCTAATTACAGGCGCTGCTAAAGGTCTAGGGGCCTCAATTGCCAAGCATTTTAGTAATGAAGGCGCCGTGGTCATATTGTGTGATATTAACATCAATCAAGCTTCTGAAAGAGCTAAAGAATTAGGTGGCACGGCCTACTATATAGATGTATCAAATTCCAAAAGTGTTAAAGATATGTTCACGAAAGTTAAATCAGATTTTAAACAATTGGACATTCTGGTAAATAATGCGGGCATTAATGGTTTTGAAAACAGACAAGACTTAATTGATGAAAGAATAAAAGTAAACAATCTTCAAATTAAAGAATTTTCTAAATCAGAAAAAATTAGTACTCATTTTGATGTGACTGTAAAAATGTCAGATGATGAATGGCACAAAATGATATCAGTTCATTTGAATGGTACTTTTTTTTGTACTAGAGAAGCCTTAACTATAATGAACAATCAAGAAAGTGCGTCAATAATAAATATGGGATCAGTTTTGGGTACAACAGGCGGTCCATCTTCTCCACATTATTCTGCTGCTAAAGCAGCAATTCTTGGCTTCACAAGGGCTACTGCAAGGGAATTGGCGTCTAGAAATATAAGAGTTAATGCTATTGCTCCAGGTTATATTGATACTGATATGACAAGTGGCCTAGGAGATGTGATAGAGCTTGTTAAATCATCCACACCTATGAAAACATTTGGAGAAGTTGACGATATAGCATGGGCTGCAGTTTATTTAGCATCTGAAGAAGCTAAATTTGTTACTGGACAAACAATTTCACCTAATGGTGGATTTGTAATGAGCCAATAATATTTAGTTAAATGCATAAGTTTTAATCATAATTTTACAACTGAATAAAATGCACATAATTATCTAATAAAATGATCTATGTATATGGAATTTTGAGTTATAATGATTAATGGCTAAAATTTTGTTTAACATTACTAATGGTACAAATAACCAAACTAAGGCATCACTTGGCTTCATGCTAGCAAGGACTGCCGTTGAAGAAGGTCATGAAGTTATTGTATTTCTAAATGCTGATGCCGTTAGTTTAATAAGACCTCCAGTTTTGGATAATTTAGTTGGTTTAGGGACTGGCAGTTTAAAAGAACACTTTGAAATACTAAAAAAAGCAAAAGTACCAATGTACGTTTCAGCAATATCTTGCGAAATAAGAGGTGTAACAGAGCAAGATCTTAAAGACGCTAATGCAAGAAAAGTTTTTCCAAAGACGTTATTAAATTTGTCACTAGAGGCTGATAGGACTTTTGTTTATTAAAATAACAAATTAATTCTAAACAATTTCTTTTAAATCAAATATTATTAAATCAATAAATAGTAATTTTTAAACAGAACATATCTCAGATCTGGTAATGAACCTTTTTCCTCGACCATTATCTAAGGAAAACATGCCACCCTGTCCGTCAACAACGTCTATTATTAATCTTGTGTGTTTCCAAGCCTCAAACTGAAGTCCACCTATATAAAAAGGAACTCCACCGATCTCTCCCATCTGCACATCATGATCCGCAATCAAGAAATCACCTTTTTGAAAGCACATAGGTGCAGAGCCGTCACAACATCCACCAGATTGATGAAATAAAACTTCACCATAGTCTTTTTTTATATCTTCAATTAAATCTAAAGCTTCTTGAGTTGCTTCAACCTGATCTAACATTGATTAAATCTCCTAAAAGAAAAAAGGGCGCAACTTGCGCCCTTTAAATTGAATTAAAAGAAACCTAGCTTTTTGGGGCTATAGCTTACTAGTAAATTCTTAGTTTGCTGATAATGATTTAACATCATCAAATGGTTTTCACGACCAATACCAGATTGCTTATAACCACCAAAGGCAGCATGAGCTGGGTAATCATGATAACAATTTGTCCAAACCCTTCCAGCTTTAATGGCGCGTCCAAATCTATAAGATGTATTGAGATCTCTTGTCCATATACCAGCACCTAGACCATAAAGAGTATCATTAGCTATTTCTAATGCTTCTTCATCTGTTTTGAAAGTACAAACAGAAACAACCGGTCCAAAAATTTCTTCTTGGAATATTCTCATCTTATTATGACCTTTAAATATTGTAGGTTGTATATAATATCCATTTGCAAGATCACCACTCATTTGAGCAACATCACCACCAACAAGAACTTCTGCTCCCTCTTTTTTTCCAAGGTCTAAATATGATTTAACTTTTTCATATTGCTCAGCAGAAGCCATTGCTCCTATCATAGTATTTGAATCAAGAGGATCTCCTTGTGTTATTGCTTTTGTCCTTTCAATACATCTTTCAATAAATTTATCGTAAATATCTTCATGTATTAATGCTCTACTAGGGCATGTGCAAACTTCACCTTGATTAAGAGCAAACATAACAAAACCTTCAATACACTTATCAAAAAAGTCATCATCTGCTTCAGCAATATCCTTAAAGAAAATATTTGGAGATTTTCCACCTAGTTCTAAAGTGCTAGGAATTAAGTTTTGACTCGCATATTGCAATATCATTCTTCCTGTAGTCGTCTCACCAGTAAATGCTATTTTGGCAATTCTTGTACTTGATGCTAGTGGTTTACCAGCTTCTAGCCCGTAACCGTTAACTATATTTACAACACCTGGTGGTATCAAGTGACCGATTAATTCCATTAGAACCATTATTGAAGCTGGTGTTTGCTCAGCAGGCTTTAACACAACACAATTTCCAGTTGCTAAAGCGGGTGCTAATTTCCATATAGCCATTAGTAGTGGAAAGTTCCATGGAATTATTTGACCAACCACACCTAATGGTTCAGGTATTAAATAAGAAACAGTGTCATTATTAAGCTCTGCAAGCGTTCCTTCTTGAGCTCTAATCACACTCGCAAAATACCTAAAATGGTCAACGCCCAATGGTAGATCTGCCGCTGTAGTCTCTCTTATACCTTTTCCATTGTCCCAAGTTTCAGCCTCAGCCAACATTGCAAGATTATCTTCAATAATTTGTGCTATTTGTATCATCATGTTACTTCTTTCAGTAACACTTGTTGTTCCCCAAGCATCTTTTGCAGCGTGAGCTGCATCTAAAGCTGAATTTATATCTTTTTCGTTTGACCTAGCAATCTGACAAAGAACTTTACCAT
>QBXD01000071.1 GCA_003283875.1 SAR116 cluster bacterium AG-321-A13
CATGGCGCATATCTAAGATCATTTCACTAATATCATCTGATCTCATTATTTCTTTTCTTTGATCAAAAATAACTTTTCTTTGATCATTCATAACATCATCAAACTTTAATAATTGTTTTCTAATTTCAAAATTATGAGCTTCAACTTTACCTTGTGCTTTTTCTACGGCCTTATTTATCCATGGGTGAACAATAGCTTCTCCTTTTTCCAAACCAAGTTTTCCTAACATTGTCTCTAATCTGTCTGAACCAAATATTCTCATCAGATCGTCTTGTAAAGACAGTAGAAATTTTGAGCTTCCAGGGTCACCTTGTCTGCCTGTTCTACCCCGAAGCTGGTTATCAATTCTTCTACTTTCATGACGCTCTGTACCAATTACATACAAACCACCCGCGTTAAGAGCTACATTTTTCTTTTCTTCTATGTCGTTTATTAAATTTTTAACTTTCTCAGAGTTCAAATCATCTACTTTAATTTCTTTTGCTTGTCTAATTTCTAAATTTCCACCTAACTGAATATCTGTGCCTCTACCCGCCATGTTAGTTGCTATTGTAACTGAGCCTGGAATTCCAGCGTAGCCAATTATTTGAGCCTCTTGTTCGTGAAACTTAGCATTTAAAACTTCATGATCAATATTTTTTGCTTTCAACAATTTTGATAAGATTTCAGATTTTTCGATTGATACCGTTCCTACTAAAACTGGTTGGTTATTTTTTTTACACTCCTCAATTAAGTTAATTACAGCTTCATCTCTCTCTAGATTAGTTTTATAAATTTCGTCGTTACTATCTATTCGTGCTATTTTTAAATTAGTAGGCACCTCTATTACATGTAAATTATAAATTTCAGAAAATTCTCCTTCTTCTGTTAGAGCTGTCCCTGTCATTCCTGACAATTTAGGGTACATTCTGAAATAGTTTTGAAAAGTTACACTTGCTAAAGTTTGATTTTCAGGCTGAACAGTAATTTTTTCTTTAGCCTCAATTGCTTGATGTTGGCCTTCGCCAAAACGTCTACCTTCCATAGCGCGCCCAGTAAATTCATCAATAATAATTACACTATTATTTTTAACCATATAATGAGTATTTTTTTTAAATAGCTTGTGAGCTCTTAAAGCTTGATTTATGTGGTGTAATATAGATACGTTTTTCACATCAAAGAGACTTCCATCCTCAATTAAGTTTTCAAACTTTAATGCTTGTTCAATATTACCAATTCCATTATCGGTGAGATTACAAGTTCTTTGTTTTTCATCAAGTTCATAGTCTTCTTCTTTAAGTGATGGAATAAACTTATCTATAGTTTTATATAAAATTGAAGAATCTTCAGATTGACCAGATATAACTAGTGGTGTTCTAGCCTCATCTATTAAAATGGAGTCAACTTCATCAACAATAGCAAAATTGAATGGTCTCTGGACCATTTCATCTAAACTATATTTCATATTATCTCTAAGATAATCAAATCCGAATTCGTTATTAGTTCCGTATGTAATATCAGCTTTATAAGCAAGTCTTCTTTGTTGGTCGTCCATTTCAGAGACTATACAGCCAACAGACATGCCTAAAAATTCATATATTTGTCCCATCCATTGTGAGTCTCTTTGAGCTAAATAGTCATTTACGGTTACTACGTGAACTCCTTTTCCTTCCAAAGCATTTAAATAGCATGCTAAAGTGGCAACTAAAGTTTTACCTTCACCAGTTTTCATTTCGGCAATCTTACCCTCATGAAGGACTAAGCCACCCATTAATTGAACGTCAAAATGTCTTTGATTTAGTGTTCTTTTTGCAGCTTCTCTAACGCTTGCAAAAGCTTCGGGTAAAATATTTATTAAGTTCTGCTCTTTAGATAACAAATCTTTAAAATATGTGGTCTTTAGTTTTAATTCATCATCAGAAATTTTCTGAAAATCTTCTTCTAAACTATTAATTTTATCAATGATAGGTCTATATTTTTTTATTTGTCTATCATTAGAAGAGCCAAAAAATCTAGACGTTAATTTGTTGAACATTTAATAGAGCTCCAATTATACATATATTCTTAAAATCTTTGAATACTATAAAAAAATACATCATTCCTTGTATACTACAAAAAAAACCTGTAAAAAAATTAAATTTATAATTGGATTATACTAAAATGTCTTCTATTAAAATTTTTTTTATTGTAGGAAAATTACTTTTTGCTTTTTCAATTTGTAACGCTTTGGCTGAAAACCCGAGTAAAATTATTGCTGCAAAAGTTAATGACCACATTATAACTGCTCAAGACGTACTGGATGCCTTGAAAAGATTACCTAAAAAAATAAAAGAAAGGCCTCTATCTGATATATATCCAAATATTGTAAACGAACTTATAAACCAGCACTTAATTACGAAACAAGCTTATAAAGATAAATTAGATTTAAACACAGAGGTTGCTTATTTATTAAAGAAAAATAAAGATCAAATAATGGCTAAATATTGGCTGAATAATTTTCTTACTAATCAACTCAAAAAAGAAACTATAGATAAATACTATAATAATTATGTCAAAAATTTTAAGTCATCAAAAGAATTCAATGCTAGCCATATTTTATTAAAAAGTAAAAAAGAAGCTTTGGAAATAATTAAAAAAGTAAAAAATAAATCCAAATTTTCTGAGTTAGCAAGAGAATACTCTATTGGACCATCTGGAAAAAATGAGGGAAAGTTAGGTTGGTTTCAATCAGGACAAATGGTAAAAGCTTTTGAGAAGGCCACATTTGCACTAAAAAAAGGTACAATAACAGAAGCGCCTGTTAAAACTAAATTTGGGTACCACGTCATTATGCTGAATGACATCAGAAATTCTAAGCCAAAAGAATTAAATATAGTTAAACAACAAATAGTTGAGAGAATTAGGAAGTTTTCATTATCTAACCTAGAAAAAGAAATTAGAAAAAATAAAAATATAACTATTGTTGACTTTGAAGATGTTTCTAAAAAAGTAAATAATTAATTCTTATAGATTTTATTATGAAAAATAATCATAAAAAAGATATTCATCTGGAAGGCATAAAAGTTTTCACTACTTTTTGTGGAATAAAAAACACTCCTGATAATGAAGATGATCTCCTGCTAGTTGAATTTGATAAATCATGTTCGATTGCTGGTGTTTTTACCAAATCTCTAACATCTAGTGCGCCTGTAAATCTATGTAAAAGTAATTTAAGTTCTGCAGAGCAAGCTACTGTTAGAGCCATTGTTGTCAATTCAGGAAACGCAAATGCATTTACAGGTAAATTAGGCGAGGAGTCAGTTTTAAAAATAAGTAAGTATCTTTCAAAAAAATTAAATTCCAATATTAACGAAATCTATACAGCATCTACAGGTGTAATTGGTGAACAGTTAGATACTAAAAAAATTATAAACGGCCTTAAATCAATAACTTCTTGCGAAACTCAAAGCTGGTTTCTTGTTGTTCTTGTTTTTTTTTTTTCTTTTTTTTTTTTTTTTGTTGTTTTGTGTTTTTGTTTTTTTTTTGTTTTTGGTTGTTTTTTTTTTTTTGTTTTTAAATTATAATTAAAAACTTCTAAATTTTTTAATTTATTAAATGAATT
>QBXD01000072.1 GCA_003283875.1 SAR116 cluster bacterium AG-321-A13
TGTCAATTGCACCTTTGATTTCTACTGACGCATTAGGTGGAACAATTATTACTGATTGGTATGTTAATAAAAACATTAAAAATAAAAGAATAAAAATTATGGCATATATAAAAACTAGCGAATTAAGATCAGACGGCGTAAATGTTAAAGTACATGTTCAAAAGTTAGAGAGTGGTGTCTGGACTGACACATTTACTGATAAAAAATTGGCATCTCAAATTGAAAATAACATTTTAAACGAGGCACGAAATTATAGAATAAATTCTTCAAACAAATAACAAATATGAAATACAACCCTTCATTAATTGAAAAAAAATGGCAAAAGAAATGGAACGATTTAGAGATTTTCAAAGCCAAAATTGATTATAACAAACCCAAGTATTATGTTTTAGAAATGTTTCCATATCCATCAGGAGCGATACACATGGGACATGTTCGTAATTACACTTTGGGAGATCTTGTTGCCCGATATAAGAAGGCTCAAGGTTTTAATGTTCTTCATCCTATGGGATGGGATGCTTTTGGATTACCAGCTGAAAATGCTGCAATTGAAAATAACACCCTTCCATCTAAATGGACCTACTCAAATATAGAAGTTATGAAAAGTCAACTTAAACAAATGGGTTTGTCTTATGACTGGGACAGAGAATTTGCAACTTGTAACCCAGATTATTATAAATATGAACAAAAAATGTTTTTAGATTTCTACAAGGCAGGAATTGCCTATAAAAAAGAAACAATTGTTAATTGGGATCCTATTGAACAGACAGTCTTAGCCAATGAACAGGTTGTTGATGGACGTGGATGGCGTTCAGGTGCAGAAGTAGAAAAAAAGAAAATGAAAGGGTGGTTTCTTAAAATTTCTGAGTTTGCTGAAGACTTACTCAGCGAAATAGATAACTTACAGGAATGGCCTGATAGAGTTAAAGTTATGCAAAGAAATTGGATTGGTAAAAGCTGTGGCGCCACTATAAGTTTCTCAATAAATAATTCAGAAGATAAAGTTGAAATTTTCACAACTAGACCAGATACAATTTTCGGCGCAACATTTATTGCTATTTCTCCACAACATCCATTATCGTTAAAAATTGCTGAAGATGACAGTAAAGCAAACGATTTTGTAAAGCTTTGTGAAAGACAATCTAACAAAGCAGAAGATCTAGAGAGGGCTGATAAATTAGGTTATGAAACAGGCTTTACTGTATCACATCCCTTTAAAAAAGAAATAAATTTAAAAATCTATATTGCAAATTTTATATTAATGGATTATGGAACTGGGGCTATATTTGGCTGTCCAGCTCATGACCAAAGAGATTATGATTTTGCTAGAAAATACTCTTTAGACATTATACCTGTAGTTGAAAATGACAATATTCTTCCTTACACTGGAGATGGCTTACACATTAATTCCGATTTTTTAAACGGTTTAGATACAAAGAAGGCTATTGATTTAAGTATAAAGGAATTGCAGAAATTAGGAATTGGAAAAAAAACTATAACTTATAAAATTCGAGACTGGGGAGTATCCCGACAAAGATATTGGGGCTGTCCAATACCTATAGTTTTTTGTAATAATTGTGGCGAAGTTCCTGTGCCTGAAGACCAACTCCCTATTTGTCTTCCAGAAGACATAAACTTTGATGTAAAAGGTAATCCACTAGAATCTCACCCAACTTGGAAAAAAACGACATGTCCAAAATGTAATTGTAATGCTATTAGAGAAACTGATACATTTGACACTTTTTTTGAATCTAGTTGGTATTTTGCTAGGTTCACAGATTTAAATCACTCGAAAGCATTTAGTGATGAAGCTTTTAAATATTGGATGCCCGTTGACCAATATATAGGCGGTGTTGAACATGCTGTAATGCATCTTCTTTATTCAAGATTTTTTATGCGGGCTTTAAAATTTGTAAAAATTATAAACTTAAAGGAGCCTTTTACTTCTTTGCAGACTCAGGGTATGGTTTGCCATCAAACTTTTAAAACAAAAAAAGAAAAATGGCTTTTTCCTGACCAAGTAAAAAAAGAAAATAATACATTCTTCCATATAAACACAAAAGAAGAAGTTATCGCTGGAAGAATTGAAAAAATGAGTAAATCTAAAAAAAATGTTGTTGACCCTCAACAAATAATTCAAACTTATGGCGCAGATACTGCAAGATTTTTTATGCTTTCCGATTCTCCACCTAATAGAGATATGGAATGGTCAGATTCAGGCATAGAAGGTTCGTGGCGCTTTTTAAACAAATTATGGAATTTTGTAATCAACTTAGAAATAGTAAATATAGACTATAATCTTCCTACTAACTTGTCAAAATCACATAAAGAGTTACTAGCAACGTTAAATACAACTATAGAAGAAGTCACAAAATCTATTGATGATTTTCATTTTAATATTGCTGTGGCGTCAATAAGAAGCTTATTTAATGCCATTTCATCATATAAAATATTAAATAATGATGACAAGAGTGTTATTTTACATAATGTGAAAAAGTTGTTAATTCTTATCAACCCTATGGTGCCTCATATTGCTGAAGCATTGTGGGAAAATTTAAATGAAAAAGTTTTAATTGCTAATGAAAGCTGGCCTATAGCTGATAAATCCTTTAAGGAAAAACATACAATAAAAATACCAGTTCAAGTTAATGGAAAAATGAGAGCAATTATTGAAGTTCAAAAAGATTTAAATAATGATCAGTTAAAACAAATAGCCTTGAAAGAGAAAAATATATTAAAGTTTTTGAATGACACACCGAAAAAAATTATTATAGTACCCAATCGTGTTGTAAACTTTGTAATTTAATATAGAGTTAAGAATGTTTTTCACAAAGAAAATTTTCGTTTTTTTACTTCTCATATTTACTTTTGGTTGTTCTTCATACAATATTAATAAAATCAACTCTAGTAATTTAAGAACTGTATCTATTGAGACGCCAAGTGATAGATACAATGTCATTTTCAAAGAGTATTTAAAAAGAAAATTCGATAATAAAAAGAACCTCAAACCTAGCTTTATTTTAAAGACTGATATTTCTTTTAATTCTAATGAAACAATGTCCGTAAGCGGTTTAGCAGTGCTTAATTCAACTAAAGCTATTGTTAGGTACTCACTAGTAGATAATGGCTCAAATACTTTGATTAAATCTGGCTCAATTAAAACTTTTCCTGCATTAAGTTCTTCTTCAAATTCACTCTATAGTAATGAAGAGAGTTTAAAACATATTAAGGAAAGATTGAGCCAAAGTTCAGCCAATAAACTTTATTTATTAACTAAGGTAATACTAAGAAAATTAGATTGAAAATCAAGTCTGAAAATTTCGAAAATTATATAAAAAATAATTACCAAAAAAACATAATTTTTTTGTACGGATCGAATTTTGGTTTAGTAGAATTATTATACAACAAATC
>QBXD01000073.1 GCA_003283875.1 SAR116 cluster bacterium AG-321-A13
AATTATGTAGGTTTAGATTTAAGTAAACAAAAGCTTAATTTGGATTTATGGTTAGAGGAAAATGAAGTAATTGTTGAGGATCTTAGAAAATACGGACCCTCATTGAATGACATAGATGCCTCTTTTTTAGCGCTAACCAATGGGATGTTTTTTTGGCATAATACTCATCAATTTTGTGGCTCATGTGGATTTAAAAACAAGTCTAGAGAGGGTGGTTTTGTAAAAATTTGTTCTAATGATAAATGTGGTAAAAGTCACTTTCCAAGAACTGATCCAGCTATCATCACACTGATTTCATTTAAGGATAAGATTTTATTGGGAAGATCTCCTAGATTTCCCGAAGGTATGTACAGTACCCTTGCCGGCTTTGTTGAACCTGGAGAAAGTCTTGAACAAGCCCTTGAAAGAGAAGTATATGAAGAAGTTGGAGTAAAAGTTAGGAATATAAAATATTTTGATTCACAACCGTGGCCTTTTCCTGCCTCATTAATGTTAGGTTTTTTCGCTGAGGCTACTAGTGAAAAGATGAACATTGATTATAATGAAATAGAAGATGCCCATTGGTTTTCAATAGAAGAATTAAAGACTTTACAACATCCTTCAATTAATGGGGGGTTTAAGTTACCTAGGGTTGACTCTATCGCCAGAAGATTGGTTGATAATTGGATTAATAAATTTAATTAAATAATGTAAGAAAAGGATCATCATGATTTTTTCGCCAGTTCAAATAGGCAGATTGGAAATTTCAAATAGAATTGCAGTGGCTCCAATGTGTCAATATTCAGCTGTAGATGGTGTAATGACTGACTGGCATACTCAACATTTAATGCAATTAGGTTATTCAGCTGCTGGTTTGATTATGGTTGAAGCTACTGCAGTTGAAAGAGTAGGAAGAATAACTCATAATTGTGTCGGCATATATAATGATTTATGTGAATCTTCTATTAAAAAAACTCTAGAGCAAGCAAGGTCTGTTGCACCTACAAATACATCTTTTGGTGTACAATTAGCTCATGCAGGAAGAAAAGCTTCAACGCAAAGACCTTGGGAGGGAAGAAAAAGTTTAACTTATGAAGAGGATCCTTGGATAACAAAGGGTGCTTCACCCGTTCCATTTGATATTGGCTGGCATGTACCTCAATTGCTTAGTCAAAAAGATATGCAAAAATTAAAAGATAAATTTGTTGAAGCTTCAATTAGATCAGTAAAAATTGGTTTTGATCTGATTGAAATTCATGGTTCGCATGGTTATCTCTTCCATCAATTCTTATCTCAAATCTCAAATAAGCGTGAGGATAAATATGGAGGTAATCTTGAGAACAGAATGAGATTTCCGTTAGAGGTTTTTGCTGCAATTAAAAATGCTTTGCCAAAAGATTTTCCCTTAGGAATGAGAATAACGGGAACAGAATGGGAAAAAGATGGGATAATTGAGAGTGACGCGATAATATTTGCTCAAGAACTAGAAAAAATAGGTTGCCATTATGTTTGTGTGTCAAGTGGTGGAAACACTCCTAATCCTCAAATACCAATTGGACCTCACTACCAGGTTCATTTGGCTAAAATGATTAAAGATAATACTAATATGATCATAAGAGCAGTAGGAATGATTTCAGATCCCAAAAAAGCTAATGACATTATCATTAATAAAGATGCCGATATGGTTGCAATGGCAAGAGCATTTCTTTCCAATCCCAGATGGGTTTGGGACGCTGCAAAAATTTTAAATCACCCGATAGATGTTCCTCCTCAATATGCAAGAAGATTATAAATGTTAAAATTATTTTTTTTCTGAAAGTATATCAACAAGTGACTTAGAATGCTCTGGTGATAAATTAAGTTCTTTTCTTAACTTTTCAATTTTCTGAGCTTCATCGTCACTTATTACACCATCACTTAAAGCTTGACTTATTTCGGCTTCCAAAATTGCAGCTTTTTGTGCTCTTTGATTAGCAAATGCAGAAGCAACTATACCGGTTAAAAGAGCTACAGTACAAACTCCCATTATTGCTGTAAAAGCTCCAATTATTTTTCCTAGCGGAGTAACTGGTGATACATCCCCATAACCAACAGTTGTTAAGGTGATAAGTCCCCACCACATTGTTTCTGGAATTGAGCTAAACTTTTCTGGCTGGCTATCATGTTCTGCAATATACATCAGTGCACTTGATAAGAATAATGCAATTACCATTAAATATAACGCGGCACTAAAAGATCTCCAATCTGCTTTAATTGCAGAAAAAAAATCCTCAAGTGCTGAACTATAATTAGATATTTTCAATAATCTTAATAATCTTAATACCCTAAGCCACCTAAGATCCAAGCCTCCAAAAAAGTATGGTAAAATAGAAGGTATAATGGCTAAAAAATCTATTAAGCCTGTAAAACTAAATATATATTTCATTCTTTTTATAATATTAGTTGAGTTACCTAGGTCATTTCTTGCAGGAGCAGACCAAACCCTTAATACATATTCAATGCTGAAAATTACAACCGAAAAAAACTCAAATGCGTTGAAAGCTACTTTATATTCATTTCCAATATGTTTCACAGATTCTAAACACACTGCAGCAATGTTTAAAACTATAAGTATAAATAAAATCATATCAACATACTGACTAGGCTTGTCTGCCACATTACCTTTAGATAAAAGTTGGCTGGTACGTTTTTGAATTTTTAAATACATCATTAAACCTAATGTAGAAGTTTTGTTGAAACAAAATTAATATTTTGAAGTTATCTTAAGGTGTCGACGCAACAAGCCCTCCATCAACTATTAGCTCAGTTCCAGTAATATACTTTGCTTCGTCAGAACATAAAAATAATACAGCATTGGCAACATCCCATGATTCACCCATTCTTCCCATTGGAACTTGATCATGCCTTTGTCTAACAAATCCTTCATAATCACCACCTGCATATTTTTGTGCCAATCGGTCTACTAGGGGGGTATGCATCAAACCTGGAACAACGCAGTTTAGTCGAATATTCTTTTTTGCTTCAATTACTGCAGTGGTTTTAGTCATCTGTATAAGTGCTGCTTTTGAGGCGCTATAGGCAACTTGAGGTTTACCCACATACCTAAGTGCCGCAACTGAGGAAATATTAACAATTGAACCCCCTGAGTTTTTTTCCATAATTGGAATTGCACATTTAATACAAAAATAAGCAGTATTTATATTTAACATAAATTGCTGTTGCCATGTGCTTGTATCTATCTCAACTGGTCCTCCAGGTTCAGATTGACCAACAACATTAACTAAAATATCAATTTTTTTATTTTGTGTTTCAACTTTATTAAAAAATTCTTCTACATCACTTTCATTAGTCATGTCCACTTTATAAAAAGTAAAATCATTACTTTCTTGTTTTATAAAA
>QBXD01000074.1 GCA_003283875.1 SAR116 cluster bacterium AG-321-A13
ATATAGCCTCTAAAATTTATGGATTTTACGAAAATAAAATCCAAAAAAAATTAAAAGAATTAAAAAAGCCAATTTTAATTGATATAGGTGCAGCTGATGGTTTTTTTGCTATTGGATGTTTACATTCAAAATTATCAAAATACTGTTATGCTTTTGAACAAAATGAAACAAGTAGGTTAGCACTACACAAAACTGCTGAACTGAATAATGTTGCAAATCAGATTTCAATAATGGGTAAAGTAGACTATCAAGTTTTTTTGTCATCATTACCAGATGATTTAGATTTATCTATGGCTGTCATATTATGTGATATTGAGGGTGAAGAATATAATTTTTTTTCAGAAACTATTCTTAAAAAATTACAAAAATGTAATTTAATTATTGAGATTCATACTGAAGAGACAAATTCAAAAGAGGCTGATTTAATCAAATCAGCTAAAAAATATTATGATGTCAATATAATTTTAGATAATAACAAAGATATGTCTGCTGTAAGTAAACTGCATAATTTAAATGATATTGATAGAAATCTTATATCCTGTGAAGGAAGAAGTTATATAGGTAAATGGTTGCACTTAATTCCAAAATAAATCAAGTAAACATTATAAAAAGACCTAGTAAAAAAACAGCCATTCTTAGAAATGGGTTATAATTCCCTATTATAGAAAAAGACAGCATTATTAAGCTAAGAGCTATTTTAATAAAAGCTAATAAAGATAAAAAAAACGTCGAGTTTAAATCAAGAATAGATTTATTTGCTATCATTGCTAATGGAATAAAGTAAAGACCAATACCAAGAGACATTGACGTAATCGACACTTTTAACCAATTTTCGTTAACCATTCCAGCAGCAATAAATACTGTTCCACATACAGGTGGTGTTATTGTAGATAACAATGCAAACCAAAAAACAAATAAATGTACTTGAAGTAATTCTAAACCCATATCAACTAAAGCAGGGCCCGCTACTGAAACACAAATTACGTATGCAGCTGTAGTCGGAACTTCCATTCCAAGAATTAAACAAGCCAAGCCAGTTAAGAGTAAAGCAGGCCAAATATTATTATCAGAAATAGAAATTATTAGTGATGTAAGTTTCACTCCCAATCCAGTAATTGATAAAACACCAATGATAAGGGAAGCGCATAAAATAATAGAACCAATTAGAGAAATTTGCTTTCCTGAAGAAGTACAAGCACTAAAAAATCTATTTAATCCCAACTTAAAATTAAAACCATTATCCAGATTAAAGAAAAGAAGTAAAAAAGAAGCTAAAATAGCAACTGAAGCTGCATATTGAGGAGTAAAGCCTATAAACATAAAAATTAATAATATAGAAAAAGGAATAAGGAAAAAAAATGAAGTAATTAATACAATTGATTTTTTAGGCAAATATTTTTGATCTATAGGCTTCAGGTCATATTTTTTAGCATAAAAATCAATACCAACCCAAACAGCAAAAAAAAATAAAATAGCTGGAAGTAACGCTGCTAATATAATTTGATTATATGGTATTCCAGTTAACTCCACCATCACAAATGCACCTGCGCCCATCAATGGAGGCATAATTTGTCCACCTGACGATGCAACAGCTTCAACAGATGCAGCTAGTCTTTTAGGATATTTTAACTTTGTCATTGCAGGTAAAGTAACCATTCCAGTTGAAGCAACATTTGCCGATGCAGAGCCTGATATTGAACCAAAAAGCGCTGAAGATATAACAGAAACTTTAGCCGCTCCACCTTTTAGTCTACCGGCAAATGCTGTTGCTATATTCATGAAACCAGATCCAGCTTCACCAGAATTTAAGAAAGATCCAAAAATTACAAATATAGAAACTATAGATACCGAGACACCTGTTAAAGGTCCCCATATTCCCCCTTCAGCAATAGTCAAAGTTCCCAAAAAACTATTTAATGGTATTCCAGGATGACCGAATTCCCCAGGGATAAAATTTCCAAAAATTCCATAAAATATAGCAATTAGACTTACTAAAGGTAGAGGCCAACCAACAGAACGTCTTGCCATTTCTAATACTATTAATATTAAAAATATAGATATTGAAAATTGAAAACCACCCTCTAAAAAGCCATATTGGTCAATTAAACTTTCATGACTGAAAGATATCCAAAGACAACTAAAAATACCTAAAAAGACAATGAATGAGCTTATTAAGTTATTAGAAAAATTTTTATCATACAAAAATATCCAAGGTAAAATTAAGGCCATGTGAATAGGCCTGGATATTAAATTTGGGACTAAACCAGAAAAAATCAGATAAATGTGGAAAGCAATTGAAACAAATCCAAAAACAATCCACATTTTTTTTGTTGAAGACATTAAAAATTAATGATGATCAGCCAGTTTTGCTCCAATCTCTTTATATAACTTTATTGCTCCTGGATGAATTTTAGTAGATATATTAGAAAGCATCCCTGGTGTAACTCCATTCCACCATTTTGCTGCTTCACCTAATTTACCTTTATTATCCCAATAAGCTTTGGTTAAGTTGTATGCTACTTCATCACTCATATCAGTAGTTGTATATGCAACAACTGGAAGTGATGTTGTAGAAATATCTGATTTCTGGCCAGCGTAAGTACCTGCAGGTATTATTAATTTAGTTCTCTTTGAGGATTTTATTTGATCATTATTAAGTGATATAACATTTACACCCATTGACGCTGCTGCTTCAATAACATTAGGTGCTGGATAAGATCCAGCAGTTACAAAACCATCAATTTGACCATTTTTTAGAGCAGGAACAGCATTTGAAAGTTCAACCTGGGCTAGTTTAACTTTACCTTCTAAACCAAATTTTTTTATGTATTTAGCACCTTCTTTTGCACCAAAAGAACCTTTACCTAAAAGTATAGTTTTGCCTTCCATGTCTTTGAAACTTGTTACACCTGATTTCTTTGACATTACAAAATGCATAGTAAGAGAAGGTATTGGGAATAATGCCCTAATATTTTTATATTTTGGATTCCCTTTACCTTTAAACATAGCTTTTTCTGCAATTGCAAGCTTTACAAGCACAGGTGGTGTTGTGAATACATAGTTACCCTTTCTACCAGTTACCTCTTTAACATTTTGAACAGAGCCTTGGCTTTCTTCAATTGTTAAAATCATATCTCCATTAGTAGATTTTTTTATAGTATCGGCTATTTGAACAGCCATCTGGTAATAAGAAGATGTAGACTTTGCTGATT
>QBXD01000075.1 GCA_003283875.1 SAR116 cluster bacterium AG-321-A13
GTTGCTAATGCAACTTTATACCCGTTAGCTCATTCTTGGTATAATGGTGATAATATTGTTGGTAAAAGTAAAGGATTTATGCCGTATGTTGGAGGTGTTGCCAATTATAAAAAAATATGTGACGAAAAAGTCAGCAATAACTATGAAGGGTTTGAATTCTCTTAAAAAACAACTTAATAGGAGTTTGTAATGGAAATTTCAAAAGTTGAAGTTGATACTTATCAAATCCCCTTGCCAGAACCAGTTGAGGCTTTTGCAGCGGGAGTTATGAAAGCATTTGATTTGGTTATTTGTAAAGTAACTAATGATAATAACGAACAAGGTATTGGTTACATTACTGTTCATGAAAATCAAGGCTTAGCAATTGCTTCAATTATTAAAAATAGTTTTATTCCTATTATTTTAAAAAAGGATCCAAGATTAATTGAATTACTCTGGAAAAATATGTGGAAAGCAACTCATTATGCAGGTAGAGGTGCACCTGTAAGTTTTGCAATAGCTGCTGTAGATGTTGCATTATGGGATCTAAAGGGAAAATGTCTAAAAGAACCCTTATGGAGATTGCTGGGCGGACATGATAAAAAAGTACTAGCTTATGCTGGAAATATTGACCTTAATTTTTCTACAGAAAAATTACTAGATGGAGCTACAAAATCTCTAGAAAAAGGATTTAGGTCTATTAAAATGAGATTAGGAAAAGAATTTTTAATTGATGATTTAAAAAGAATAGAAGCAATGAAAAATCACTTGGCAGATAATATTATGCTAATGGCTGATGCAAATGAAGCATGGAGAATAGATCAGGCAGTTATTGCATTTAAAGAAATAGAAAAATTTAATTTAGTATGGCTTGAAGAACCAATAAGGCCTGATGATTTCAAAGGGTACTCGTATTTACGTTCTTTAGGTAAAATACCTATAGCTGCTGGAGAAAATCTTCACAATCTTGCAGAATTTAATCAACTTATTGATGTTAATGGTGTTGATTTTTTAGAACCTGATTTAACTACTTGTGGAGGAATAACTCCTTTTATGAAAGTAGCGAAATTAGCTGAAATTAATAATTTACCTGTTTGTTCTCATGGTGTCCACGAATTGCATGTTCATTTATTAGCTTCATGTCCAAATGCATCATACCTTGAATTTCATGCATGGAGAATAGATGAATTTATTGATTCTCCATTAAAGGTTTTAAATGGATATACACAGGCACCAGATGCACCTGGACATGGAATAAATTTTGATTTTGAAAAAGTTAAGAAATATACTGTGGAATGATTAATATAAATTAATATTCTTTAAATTATTAATATTTAGAAAGTTATTTAATGAATGAAATAAATAAAATTAGAGATATTGGTGCCTCTATGTTGTCCGATGCAAATAAATCTGACTTGCAAGATTTTGGTTCTTTTTATTTATCAAGGTTTTTAGGTTTCAAAGTTTCCTATGACGATAATAAATGTTTAGTTAACTTTGAAGCTAAAGCTCCAATGTTTAATCCCCAAGGAACTCTTCATGGGGGAATAATAGCAACTGCTATGGATGTATCTATGGGACACTTACTTTATAATACAACAGGTGCAGGTGCAACTTTAGAAATGAATATTAAATACCTACTTCCAATAAAGGAGGGAAATGTTTTATGCGAAGGAAGCTTTCTTAAGCCAGGAAAAACAATTAGTTTTCTACAATCACATTTGCATAGAACTGATGGAAAACTTGCTGCATATGCTAGTGCAACTTGGATACCTTTTAAAAAATAATAACTAGCTTTTTAATTTTTTCATTTCACTATATTCTTCAGCAGTCATTTTAAAATATTCAATATTTTCATAATCTAATTTAACAGGCTCAGGATCAACTATATCAATATCAATTCCTCGAGAAATGGCTGACCTTAGTGCTATAGACGTAATATTTACACTAAATGAAGTTCCTATAAAAATCATTTTATTAGCTACTTTCATCCATTCTTCTGCTTCTGAAATACGGTATAAATCTGTATAAATTTCGTCGAATAGCAACACATATGGTTTTAGAGAAATACCAATTTCTGGGCTGAATGTATTGCCAATTTTTCTAATTTTAAATTTCTCTAATAATTTTTCTTTTAAAACCTCATCAGTTGGATTTGATGTCATATCAATTTCATCCCATTCAGCATCAAAAGGTAATTGTTTGTCCATTTCATTTCTGTAATAAACAACTTTATCTAGTCTGCCATGAATAGATATATAATCAGTATTACCTGCCCTTCCATCTAATCCGTCTATATTTTGAGTTATTAACTTTTTGTCAGCCAGCCAATAATGTGCTGAGTTTGGTTTCACTGTTCTGTAAGATGCAAATCTTTTGAAATACCATAATAGAAAATCTGCAGGATTATTTTCGTACATCCATCTTGTTGCCATTTCCTGAGGTGTATAATTTTCACTTCCAACTGTCCAAAAACCATCATTACCTCTAAATGTTGGTATTCCGCTAATTGCACTTACGCCAGCTCCAGTGATAAATAATTCTTCATTCACAATGACTAAAAATATAATTAATGAAAATATTATCAAATTTAATCCTGATCCGTCTAGAGAAGAGGCTATGCAAGCCGTAAAAACTCTTATTGCATGGGCTGGAGATAATCCTAATCGTGAAGGATTGATAGAAACTCCAAAACGTGTTGTAGACGCTTATAAAGAGTTTTTTGATGGTTACAAAATGAACCCAGACGAGATCCTATCTAAAACATTTGAAGAGGTAGAGGGTTATGATGAGATGGTTATTATTAAAAATATTAGACTAGAATCTCATTGTGAACATCATATTGTTCCAATACTAGGCATTGCTCACGTTGCATATATGCCTAATAAAAAAGTAGTTGGAATTAGTAAGCTAGCTAGATTGGTTGATGTATACGCTAAACGACTTCAAATACAAGAAACCTTAACTGCTCAGATTGCAGAGACCATTCAAAGAGTTCTAGATCCTCTGGGAGTTGCTGTACTTATTGACGCGTCCCATCAGTGCATGACTACTAGAGGGGTTCATAAACCTGAGTCGAGTACAGTTACAAAGCGTATGC
>QBXD01000076.1 GCA_003283875.1 SAR116 cluster bacterium AG-321-A13
AATGGTCGTTTCTTAATCTTTTGGCTATAACACATAAAGAAAATAAGATTTTCTTACATTTTTCTAAATCTATGGAAATTATATTAAAATGTAAAAAAATAGGTATATTAATTGAAGATATAGATATCCCTTGGCCAACAAAGCTAAAACCTAATCATAACGTCAAATAGGTAATAGATATGAAACAAAATGGTAAATTTACTATAGCTTTACCAAAAGGAAGAATCTTAGATCCAGTTTTACCTATTTTGTCAAAAATTGGTATAGAACCAGAAGAAACTTTTTTTGATAATAAAGATCGTAAATTAAGATTTAACACTAATATTAGCTATATTGATATTATTAGAGTTAGATCATTTGATGTAGTAACTTTTTTGGCTTATGGTGCTGCTCAAATGGCATTTGTGGGAAGTGATGTTTTAACTGAATTTAATCACACAGAAGTATATTCACCATTTGATCTAAATATTGGACAATGTAGAATGGTAGTTGCAGCTCAAAAAGAAACTGTTGAAAATGAAGATCCTAGAACTTGGAGTCATGTAAGAGTTGCTACTAAATATCCCAATATTACACAGAATTATTTTGAAGCACGAGGTGTTCACGCAGAATGTATAAAATTGAATGGTGCAATGGAATTAGCTCCATCAATGGGTTTATGTAAAAGAATAGTCGATTTGGTAGAAACAGGATCAACTTTAACAGCCAATGGTTTAGTTGAAGTTGAAGAAATTTGTGAGGTGTCCACGAGATTAGCGGTTAATAGAAGTTATTTAAAAACTAATTCACAAATAATACAGCCATGGATTAATAAAGTTGGAGAGTTAATACATGGCTGAAACTGAAACTAAAATTATAAATATCAAAGATAGAAACTTTAAAAATAAATTAAACAGGCTCATGAGAGTTGATCAGAAAAATCAGTCAAATCTCTATAATATTGTTTTTAATATAATACAAAAAATTCAAAAATTAGGTGACAGTGCATTAATTGAGTTTGTTAACAAATTTGACAGTAAGAAGATAAATAAAATCGAAGAGTTATTCATACCAAAAGATGTATTAAAAAATGCTTATAACAGTTTAAAGAAAGAAGAAAAGCAAGCACTAAACATTGCCGCTAAAAGAATTAAGAAATTTCATACACACCAAATACCAATAGATCTTAAATACAAGGATAATATGGAAGTTAAGTTGGGACTTAAACATTCTCCAATAGTTTCAGCTGGCTTTTATGTTCCTGGTGGAAAAGCCATTTATCCATCTTCAGTATTGATGAATGCAATTCCAGCACTTGTGGCTGGAGTTGAAAGAAGAGTTGTAGTAAGTCCAGTTTCAGATTTACATAAATCATCAATTGTCTTAGCTGCTGCTCATGTGGCTGATGTAACTGAATTTATATGTATGGGAGGCGCTCATGCCATAGCTGCGCTTGCATATGGAACAGAAACAGTTACTAACGTTAATAAAATTGTTGGACCTGGTAATGCTTACGTTGCAGAAGCCAAAAGACAAGTGTTTGGCAAAGTAGGTATTGATTCAATTGCAGGGCCCTCTGAAGTTTTGATAGTTTGTGACAAGTCTGCGAATCCAAATCATGTTGCTATTGACCTTTTATCTCAAGCTGAACACGACGAATTAGCCCAGGCTATTCTTATAACTGATAATGAAGAACTTGCGCTAGAGGTGGAGTCTTCTATTAAAAATTTTCTTATAAAACTTCCAAGAACAAAAATTGCAAGCTCGTCATGGAATAATTTTGGTGCAATTATTCTTGTAGAAGATATGAATGAGGCGATTAAATTAGTTAACTTAATTGCCCCAGAACATTTACAATTAATTTTTAAAAATGCTGAAGGTTTAGTTAATAAAGTTAAAAATGCAGGAGCTATTTTTATAGGTCCCTTTACTCCTGAGGCTGTGGGAGACTATATTGCAGGTCCTAATCATGTCCTTCCAACGAGTGGAACTGCAAAATTTTCAAGTGGTTTGGGAGTGTTAGATTTCTATAAAAGAACAACAATTGTAAACTTTAATAAGAAAAATCTTAATGAGTTAGGCGAACATATTATTACTTTAGCTAAAGCAGAAGGCCTTGATGCTCATGCTATGTCTGTATCATTAAGATTAAATAAATGATTTATTTTCACAAAAATCTTGACTAATCAATTATAATAGTGAGATTAAGCTTAAAAATACTAAAAGAGGTTAAATGGCTAAAGAAGGTGTAATTGAATTTTCTGGTATTGTCGAAGAACTTTTACCTAATGCAATGTTTAGGGTGAAACTTGATAATGAACACGAAGTTCTTGCTCATACAAGCGGTAAAATGAGGAAAAATCGTATTAGGGTTTTGCTAGGTGATAGAGTTAACGTAGAAATGACCCCTTATGATTTGACAAAAGGAAGAATTACTTTTCGCTTTAAATAATTTTTATTTGTTAAAGTTTGTTTTATGAACAAAATTAAATTAAACAAACAATTTATACTCGCTTCAGGTTCTAAAAGACGACTTGAACTATTGAATCAAATAAGCATAAAGCCTGATCTGGTTCTAACTCCAGACATAGACGAAACTAATTATTCTCAAGAATTACCTCTAAATTATGTAAAAAGAATGTCTGTCGAAAAAAATAAAGTTTTTCAGACTAAATATCCTCAATCTATTATTCTGACTGCAGACACTGTAGTTTCAATAGGAAGAAGAATATTACCTAAAACTATAAATTTTAAAATTGCTAAAGAATGTCTACAATTGATTTCAGGAAGAAGACATAAAGTTTTAACTAGTTTTGCTTTATACTCACCAGATTTTCCTCTTAAAGTAAAAACAATAAAATCTACTATAAAGTTTAAAAGACTTCATCCTGACGAGCTAGATTATTATCTTAAATCCAAGGAATGGGAAGGCAAAGCTGGAGGTTATGCAATACAAGGAATTGCAGCTTCTTATATAAATTTTTTGTCAGGATCTTACAGTAATGTTGTAGGCTTACCTTTGGCAGAACTATACAGATCTCTTTT
>QBXD01000077.1 GCA_003283875.1 SAR116 cluster bacterium AG-321-A13
TGAGAGTATTGCGATATCATCGAGTGATGGTAGTAAAATCAAGTACTCAGACTTGAAAAAACATGTTTTTGACATATCTGGGCAACTTAGCGAAAAAGGTTTTCTAAATTCAGATAGAGCAGCGATCGTTCTCCCAAATGGGCCTGAGATGGCGACAACTTTTTTAGCTGTAGCAAGTTATATGTCTGCTGCGCCACTAAACCCCTCTTACAAGTATAGTGAATATGAATTTTATTTAAAAGATTTAATGCCTAAAATCGTAATTGTGGAAAAGAATAGCAGTAATCCTGTTGTTGAAGCTGCGAAAAAATTAGGTATAGAAGTATGTGAAATAAAAAAAATTGATAATGCGCCAACCGGAATATTTAATCTTTATGATGAAAGTTCTAGTTTTGAATTATCTAAAGAAACATATGAAGCTCTAGTTCTTCATACATCTGGAACTACATCTAGACCTAAAGTAGTGCCTTTGACAAATAAAAATATTTATTCTTCTGCAGTAAATATTTCAAATTCTCTTAAATTGAACTCTGAGGATCATTGTTATAATATTATGCCTCTTTTTCATATACACGGCTTAATTGCAATATTATGTTCATCAATATTTTCAGGAGCCTCAGTTTATGCAAGTGACGGTTTTAATGCATTAAAGTTTTTGGATATAGCAAAAAAAGAAAAAATATCTTGGTATTCAGGGGTTCCTACTATGCATCAAGGAATATTGATGAGGGCAAAGAAAAATATAAAACTTGCAGAAAACCTCTCACTGAGATTTATAAGATCATCCTCAGCATCTTTACCACCAGCCGTTTTTGAAGAATTAAGAGAAGTTTTTAAAACAACTGTTATTGAAGCTTATGGAATGACTGAAGCATCTCACCAAATGACGTCAAATCCAATGCCTCCTCAGATTCAAAAAGCTGGATTTGTTGGAAAACCTGCGGGTCCTGAAGTGTGTATAATGGATGCCGATGGAAACATCCAGAAAAATTGTCATGAGGGAGAAGTTTGTATTAGGGGTGATAATGTAACTACTGGTTACGAAAACAATGATGAAGCTAATAAATCTTCGTTTATTAATGGCTGGTTTAGAACTGGTGACCAAGGGTTCTTTGATAATGATGGTTATTTAAAAATTTCCGGAAGATTAAAAGAAATTATCAATCGTGGAGGCGAAAAAGTGTCTCCTCTAGAAATAGATAATATATTAATGGAACATGAGGCAATTGAACAAGTTGTTACTTTTGGGGTAAAGGATAAGTTACTAGGAGAAGCTATAGGCGCTGCCATTGTCCTAAAAAATGAGAAAAAATGTTCTGAACTTGAAATTAAAAGTTATGCTCGAAGTCATCTAGCTGATTTTAAAGTTCCCAAATATATAAGTTTTTTAAAAGAAATACCCAAAGGAACCACTGGTAAACTTCAAAGGATAGGTCTTGCTGAAAAACTCGGCTTAGAATAGGGAATTAATATGATTAACATTTGCGTATTTGGTGCCGGAGCAATAGGTGGCTATATTGGATGCCGCTTAAGTAAAGCTGGAGCAAACGTATCATTGATAGCTAGGGGGCCTCACAAAGAAGCTATTAAAAAAAATGGTTTAACCTTAATTTCAAATAACAAATCAGAAACATTTAAATTAAAAGTCACTGAAAACCCAAGTGAATTAGGTACACAAGACTATATAATTATTGGTGTTAAAGCTCATGCAATTTCAGGGATCGTTAATCAATTAAAACCCCTTTTAAATGACAACACTGCTATTTTATCCGCAGTTAATGGATTACCATGGTGGTATTTTTATAAATCTAACACAGGTACAAAACTCGAAAATACTCACATAGACTCAGTAGATCCCCATGGAATTATCTGGAAAACTCTTAATCCAAAACGAGCATTAGGGTGCGTTGTTTACCCAGCATGCGAAATTGAAAAGCCGGGCACAATAAAGCATATAGAAGGAAATAGATTTAGCCTTGGTGAACCAAATGGAATAAATTCAGAAAGATTAAAGATATTATCCGATCTATTTATAAAAGGTGGGCTAAAAGCTCCTCAAAAAAAGAATTTGAGAGATGAAATTTGGATTAAACTTTGGGGGAATTGTTCTTTTAATCCTATAAGCGCTATTACCGGAGCAAGCTTAGATGTTATAGGTAATGATCCAAGTTCAAGATTATTGATAAAAGAAATGATGGAGGAGTGCCAAAGAGTTGGTAAAGCAATTGGAGTTAACTTCAGTGTAACAATTGAAAAACGGATTGATGGTGCATCATCTATAATTGGCCATAAGCCTTCAACACGACAAGATATTGAAATGAAACGACCTTTGGAAATTGACCCTATAATGAGCGCAATTATAGAAATTGGAACAAAACTAAATATACCAACACCAATGTTAAAACATATTAATGGAATACTTAAATTAAAAGCTGATTATTTAGGCTTATATAAAAGAAGCCAACTAATAGAGAATTTAACAATTTAAATTTTGAAAAGGATTTCTTCCTTCTTTGTCTTCAATTTCTACTATCCAACAATCGCTATCTATTTCTATTTCTTTAGTAATTCTCTTATCTATGTCGATGTTTTGTAATTTTTTTTCAGGATATAAATTCACAAATTCTACAACATCATTCTCATTAATTAAATCATATTTCAAATTACGTGTGAAAAGCTTTGCATAGCCATCTAGCGTGTCAACTTTAACAAAAATAGCACCAGCTTCACTATCACCTCTTTTAGTAACATAAGCGTTGGTAAAATTTCGTTCGGCCGCTCTTATACCTGCATTTATAAGTATTTCTGATTTTAATTCAATTATCATTACTAGAGTATCATCAGTTTAAAAATCTGAGCATCTTCCTGCTTTTTCCCAATCTCCGTATCTAGTTGGTTCCAATCCCTTAGGACCTCCTTTTTCTTTGGGAACAGTTTTATCCTCGAACACATTCTCGTTTGAATCATTTTCTTCTT
>QBXD01000078.1 GCA_003283875.1 SAR116 cluster bacterium AG-321-A13
AAAAGGTGATAGCATTGCTCTTGAACCAGCTAATAAGCATTATAAAACTCAAATTTATGGCCCTGATAGAATTACTATTCAAGGTAAGATGTGTACGCTTATAAGAAAATATTAAAAAGTCTTTATATTTTGTGTAATGTATGTAACTAGTTAACAACTCATTAAATACGAGAATAATTTTGAAAATTGTAACTAGATTTGCTCCTTCACCTACAGGTTATTTGCATATAGGCGGCGCTAGAACCGCAATATTTAACTACTTGTTTGCCAAAAGACACAACGGCAAATACTTAGTTAGAATAGAAGATACAGATACAAAAAGATCAACTAACGAAGCAGTTGAAGCTATATATGATGGTCTTAATTGGCTTGGTATTAATTCTTCAGAAAAAGTAATATACCAATCTAAAAATTTAGAATCGCACGTGAAGGTTGCTTATGAGCTTTTAGATAAGGGTTTTGCTTATAAATGCTTCTTAAATTCAGAAGAATTGAATGATTTAAGGATTAAAAGTAGAGCTAATGGAAAACCGATAAAATCTCCATGGAGAGATAATAAATGTAACAGTGAAAAAGATGAATATGTTATTAGGCTTAAAATGCCCATAAAAGGTACAACTACTATAAAAGATTATGTGCAAGGAGAAGTATCGGTAAAAAACGAAATACTTGATGACATGATAATTCTTAGATCTGATAAAACACCAACATATATGTTATCTTCAGTGGTTGACGATTATGAGATGGGTATAACTCACATAATTAGAGGAGATGATCACTTCAACAATGCATTTAGACAAATACAAATTATTAATTTTTTAAATTGGAAAAAACCTTCTTATGCACACATACCATTAATACATGGAACAGACGGTTCTAAATTATCTAAAAGACATGGAGCAACGAACTTAATCGATTATCGTAATATGGGCTTTACACGTGAGGCAATGTTATCATATTTGACGCAATTAGGATGGACATCTTATAATGACAACGATGAAGATTATGAGTTAGAAAAAGCCGTTGAATTATTTTCACTAAAAAGAATTAACAAATCTCCTGCTAAATTCGATATTAAAAAATTATATAGCATTAACTCAAAGTACCTAAATAAGATCGATATTAATACAATATATAATTTATTAGCTGAAAGATTTGAATTAGTTTTAAATATTAATCAGGAAAGAAGAGTAAAAGCACTATTACCTGAGCTTTTAAAAAGAGTTAATGTATATATAGACCTAAAAGATGACTTTGAATGGATAATTGATGATAACTTTGTTTGTAAAGACACAAATAAAGTAAAACTATTGCAAGATAATAATTTAATAATTAACGGTATCGGTGACTTATTAAAAAAATGTGAATGGAGCAAAATATCTATAGACTGTTGTTTAAAAAAATATTTTCAGGATAACACTCTAAAATTTAAAGAAGTTGGACCGATACTTAGAATTGCTTTAACAGGAAAAACTAACGCTCCAGACTTGGTATCAATTATTTATGAACTAGGTTGTACAATTTCATTAAATCGACTAAATTATAAATACTAATTTCATAATTAATTATTGATTAAAAATTTTTAAGCAGGTTATACATGTCAAATAATTCATATTCAGAAAAAAATAAAATTGTCTTTAACGGTAGAGAATTAGAATTAGAAACTTTATCTGGATCAGTTGGACCATCTGTAGTGGATATAAGATCCCTTTATAGTAATTTAGGCATATTTACCTATGACCCTGGCTATGGATCAACAGGTTCGTGCGAGTCAGCAATAACATATATCGATGGTGAAAAAGGTGTTTTATTACATAGAGGTTATCCTATAGACCAATTAGCCAATAAAAGTAGTTTTTTAGAAGTTGCTTACTTATTGCTTAATGGTGAATTACCTAAAAAGCCTGAAAAAGATGAATTTGAAAATGCTATTACTTTTCATACAATGGTTCATGAACAATTAATTAATTTCTATAGAGGATTTAGGCGTGACGCTCACCCTATGGCTATTATGGTAGGTGTTGTAGGTGCTCTTTCAGCTTTTTATCCTGATTCAACCAACATTAATGATCCTTATGAGAGATTAGTCTCATCTAGAAGATTAATAGCAAAAATTCCAACAATTGCAGCTATGGCTTATAAATACTCTCTTGGACAACCATTTAATTACCCTCAAAATAACTTATCATATGCAGAAAATTTCCTTCATATGTGTTTTTCTGTTCCTGCCGAAAAATATAATATAAATCCTATCATCGCAAATGCTATGGACAAGATTTTGATTTTACATGCTGATCATGAGCAAAATGCTTCAACTTCAACAGTTAGAATATCTGGTTCATCTGGTGCAAACCCTTTTGCATGTATTGCAGCAGGTATAGCCTCTCTTTGGGGTCCTGCTCATGGTGGAGCAAACGAAGCCGTATTGAAAATGCTGTCAGAAATTGGAACTGTTGATAGAATTGGAGAATTTGTAGGTAAAGCTAAAGATAAAAATGACCCGTTTAGATTATTTGGATTTGGTCACAGGGTTTATAAAAATTATGATCCTAGGGCCGCAGTTATGAGAGTTTCATGTCATGAAGTATTAGATTTATTAGGTGTAAAGAATGATCCTTTGTTAGAGATAGCAATGGAGTTAGAAAAAATTGCTCTTAATGATGAATACTTTATAGAAAAAAAGCTTTATCCAAATGTTGATTTTTATTCAGGTATTATACTTAAAGCAATGGGATTTCCAACAGATATGTTTACTGTTTTATTTGCTGTTGCAAGAACAGTTGGGTGGGTTGCTCAGTGGAATGAAATGATAACTGACCCGGTTCAGAGAATAGGAAGACCAAGACAACTTTATACTGGGGAAATCAAAAGAGATTTTGTGAATTTAGATAAAAGATAATTAATATTTATAATTATTTATAATTTTAATTATCTCCTTACATGAGCCAGTTGAAAAATCCA
>QBXD01000079.1 GCA_003283875.1 SAR116 cluster bacterium AG-321-A13
TAATTGTAAGATCACCAAGTATTACAACATACGATTGTGATAGTGTGGTTCAAGCAACCTACAAAACACTTGAGCAATTTCCAGACAGACAGTTAATTGGTGAGGATGTCATTTCGTTTGGATCAATAAAAAGTACTTATCTTAGTTCTCATAGGATTCTATCTACAGGAACTCATTTAGGCGATGGATTTTATGGTAAAGCGACAGGTAAGAAAGTTATATATAGGGCCATAGCTGATTGTTTGGTTGTTAACAATAAAATCGTAGAAGAATGGATAATTAGAGATGAAGCAAGTATTTTAAATCAATTAGGCTTTAAAGTAAGTGATTTTGTTGAACAACGAATTAATGATGGAACTTTTAAAAAAAATGATGTTGAGACTACAAAAAATTCATTTATCCAAAAAAATATAATGAGTGATTGTGAAAATATTTATGCAAAAAAATATAAAGATTCAATTATAGATCTTATAGAAGATAAATTTTCATTTGAGAAAAAAGTATATGAGCGTTCAGCACAGTTATACTGGTTTGGTGGAGAATTAATTAATACTGTTGAAAATATATATGAAAAATGGAACTTGTTTCTTTCATGCTTTGAAATTTTAAAATGTGAAGTTTCAAATAGTATAGCTTTAGATCAAAATAATATGAGGCCAAGGGCGGCGATGAGATGGAGGTTAATTTGCTTGCATAACTCTAATGGTCTTTTTGGCTTACCAACTAACAAGGAAATTGAAATTTATGGTATTTCTCACGCCGAGTTCGGCAAACAAGGAATTGTAACAGAGTTTATTTTAATAGACGAAATTTCAATTTGGAAACAATTATTGCTTTAATATTGATAGGAAGATTATGAACGAATTAAATAAAAATAATAGGTTAGTTAGATATGGAGAATTGATACCATGTAAAACAGCTTTTATAGACACGCATACACCAGGCTCAGATCAAAAAGAAAATTTTACTATTATTGGTTCTGGTGTTTCAGAAAATCCAGAACAACATGTTCATATAAGTATACCTCATGGCTTTAATATTGGTGCAGCTGGACAACCACCAAAATGTAATAACTCTCTTCATAGTCATCGCACTGCTGAAGTTTTTTTTGTTTTGTCTGGAAGGTGGAGGTTCTTTTGGGGGCGTTATGGTAATGCTGGAGAAGTTATACTTGAAAAGGGTGATATTTTTAACATTCCAACAGGTATTTTCAGAGGATTTGAGAATATTGGAGAAACTTACGGGATGCTTATGGCTATATTAGGAGGCGATGATGCTGGTGGTGGTGTGATATGGGCACCTGAAGTACTTTCAGAAGCAAAGAAACATGGTTTAATATTATCGGAAAAGGGTAAAATCTATGACACACTTAAAGATCAACAAATACCTAACAATGAAAATGAAATGAAACCTCTAAAAGATGATGAACTGAAAAATTTTCCAGAATATACAACTAGTGAGGTTGTTCCTTATTATGTTGCAAGATATTTAGACCTGTATTCCTTATCATCTGAAACTTCATGTAAAGTAATAGGTGAAAAAGGAAAGATTTATGATAAACCAGGATTTGAAGTCGAATTTATTTCAGACAAGTCTAAAAACAACTATGGAATATACACTAAAGACGTTGTTTTTATGCCTGTTGATGGATATTGGAGAATAAAGTCTGAAATGTTTGACATAATTTTAAATCCAGGTGATACCTTTTCACTTCCTAAAAATAACAAATATACATTAGAGCCTACAAAGCCAGGGATTGCTTCAATTTACAAAGTCATTCCAACGGATGATAACCCTGGCTCTACTCATAGGAAATAGTATTTAATGACCATTTTAACAACACATGTAGGTTCTCTTCCAAGACCTAAGATAGTTTCTGAATTACTTTTTAAAAGAGAAAAGGAAGAGGAGTATAATCTGCAATATTTTGAAGAAGTAATATCAAAGAGTGTAGAAGAGGTTGTGAAAAAACAATTAGATATTGGGGTCGATATAATTTCAGATGGTGAAATGTCTAAAATATCTTATGCAACTTATGTTAAAGATAGGTATAATGGTTTTGCTGGTGATAGCGAGAGAAATCCACCACAAGATTTAGAAAAGTTTCCAAATTATATGAAAAAAATTGCGGATAGTGGAGGTACACCAACTTATTCACGACCTTGCTGCGTCGCAGAAATATCTTCAAAAAAGAATAATGATTTAACTAATGATATTAAAAATATTTTGAGTGCATCAAAAAAGTTTAATCATAATAAAATTTTTATGAATGCAGCTTCTCCTGGAGTGATATCACTGTTTCTTAGCAATTCTTATTATTCAAATAGAAATGAATATTTAGATGCAATTGCATCAGCTATGCAAGATGAATATGAGACAATTGTTAATTCTGGAATCAAACTGCAGTTAGATTGCCCAGATTTAGCTTTATCTAGACATATGACTTTTAAAACTGAGAGTGATAAAGATTTTGTAAAAATTGCTTATGAAAATATGGAAATCCTCAATCAAAGCCTTGAAAATATTCCATCACAAATGTTGAGGCTCCATGTTTGTTGGGGAAATTATGAGGGTCCACATATACATGATATATCTATTGAACAGATTTTTGACGTTTTGATGTCATTTAAAGGTAATTATTTACTTTTTGAATCTTCAAATCCAAGACATCAACATGAGTGGGAAATTTTTGAAAAGTTAAAAAATAAAATACCTGAAAACAAAATACTCATCCCTGGAGTTCTTGATACTACCAGTAATTTTGTTGAACATAGTTCTCTAGTAAGACAAAGAATTGAAAAGTTTGTCAATATTGTTGGAAAAGACAGAGTGATAGCTGGAACAGATTGTGGATTTGGAACGTTTGCAGGTTTTGGAAACGTAGATCCAGATATCGCTTATTTAAAGCTACAGTCTTTAGTTGAAGG
>QBXD01000080.1 GCA_003283875.1 SAR116 cluster bacterium AG-321-A13
ACAATTTAAATCTGGAGTTTCTGATGCTTATGTTAGATTGTCAATTGGTATCGAGCACATAGACGATATAATAAATGATTTGACAAACGCCCTCATTAAATCACAAGAGAGGTAATATAGTAATTTTATTAATGTTGGATATTTTTTTTAAATATTGTAAATAACTTATTATGATTTTTATATATAATAGATAGTATTGTGGCATTTGACGAAAAATTTTCTGTTGCTCCAATGATGGAATGGACAGATAAACATTGTAGATATTTTTTTAGACTTATGTCTAATTGTTCAACTTTATATACCGAAATGATTTCTGCAGATGCTATAATATTTGGGCCTCGTGAAAAATTACTAAACTTTAACAAAGAAGAGTTACCTTGTATTCTTCAATTAGGAGGTAATAATCCTAAAAAATTAGCCTTGGCTGCGCAGTATGGACAAGATTATGGCTACTCCAAAATTAACCTAAATATTGGTTGTCCATCTAATCGAGTGCAGAATGGTGCTTTTGGTGCATGTTTAATGAAGAATCCTAAACTAGTTGCTGAATGCGTTAAAATTATAAAAAATAATTGTCAAATACCTATAACTATAAAATGTAGGATTGGTGTTGATGATATGCACGAGGTGCAAGGACTAGATGAATTCATTGATGAAGTATCTGAAAATGGTATCGATTTGTTTGTGATCCATGCTAGAAAAGCACTTTTAAATGGTCTAAGTCCAAAACAAAATAGAGAGATACCTCCTTTAAATTATAATAGGGTTGGACTATTAAAAAAAAGAAGACCTGATTTAAAAATAGTTATTAATGGAGGTATTAAATCTATAAAAGAAGGTCAAGATTTAGTAAATAAGTTTGCACTAGATGGGTTTATGATAGGTAGAGAAGTATATAAAAATCCATATATATTATCTTCTATGGATAGAATTGTGTTTAATAGTGAAGAAAAGATCAAATCTAGATATAAAGTTGCCATGGAAATGGCAGATTACATAGATAAGTTTATGAAAAAAGAAGAAGGTCGTGTTCATGCAGTTACAAGACACATTTTAGGTTTGTATAACTCCCTTCCTGGTGCTAAAGAATGGAGGCGAGTATTAAGTGAAGATACCAGATTTTCAAAAAATGGAGACATTTTAAGGTTGGCGACAGATAATATAGAAGAATTTATACATACTAGAAGTTTGATTTTAGCCTAGGAGGATGCATTTGGAAGAAGTTAATAAAAAAGAGGGATATAGGTCTATATTAGAAATGGGACCTTTATTGTTGTTTTTTGGAGTAAATTATTTTTATGGGATAATGGCAGGTACGGCAGTCTTAGTCGTAAGTACTCTGTTTTCTCTTATTCTGTCATGGTATTGGTTTAAAAATATACCAATGATGGCCGCAGCTGGATGTGTTGCAGTTGTTTTTTTTGGTGGATTAACAATTTTTTTTGATGATGAGTTTTTTATAAAGATAAAACCCACTATTGTGTCTATTATTATAGCCGGCATCCTTGCATCAGGAAAAATTTTAGGTAAAAATCCTTTGGCTGCTATTATGAAATCTGCAGTAAATTTAGATTTAGAAGGTTGGAATAAGCTGACTTGGTTATGGGTTGGCATGTTTATCATCATGGCTATCGCTAATGAAATAGCTTGGCGTAATTTAACGACTGATCAATGGGTCTCTTTTAAAGCCTTTGGTATTCCAGTTTTGTCTCTTGGTTTTGGTCTACTATCATTACCAATAATGCAAAAACATCAGATTAAAAAAGACTAACCTATTTTTTAATACTCTCTAGTTTTTTCGAAAGTTCAAGAGCCATTTGGGACTTTGGTGGAAGTTGACTTAACAATATAGTCCAATTATCGATTGCTATTTTATCGTCACCCGTTTTAAAAGCCTTCAAACCTCTAAAAAATAAAGCATTTATGTTATTAGGCTCGCTATCTAATATTTCATTAACAAGTCTGTCTATCTCGGGGGTGAAGTTTGGGTCTTTTTGAGGAGGTAGTAATTCTTTTAAAAGTGTTTTTTTAAGATTCAGATTTTGAGGGCTAATTTCTATTGTAGTGCGTAATGCATTTATAGCTTTATCCGTATTATTAAGAACTTTATATGATTTGTATAATTTAACCCAGCCATCTAAATCTTCTTTGTTTTTTGTTAAGCGAGATGCAAACTGTTTGACCATTTGGTTAATCCTGATTTTTTGATCCTTCTCGTTTAAATTTAAAATTTCACTAGTAATCGGAGAATTAATATTTAAACTTTTTTTAAGACTTTTGTTTAAAAATTGGTCAGAAATACCCAAATTTCTCGCAGCCGAACGAATATTAGTTTCAAGATCTTTTTCCCAAGCATCATCGCTGGAAGTATTTCTATATAATTTTGTCCATATTTCAAATGCCTTTTTTTCATTTCCAATTTGTGATTGTAATAATCCATTTAAGAAATTTGCTCCAGGGTCCATTGGGTTTTCAGATAATGCTTCATTAATTAACATTTGTGCTTTTGATGTCACTTGACCATTAGCCTTTCTTACAATTGCTTGAGCGAGTAAAGATTTTAATCTTGGTGAATTTTTAATAGATAAAATTCTAGTCAGTGTTGAAATTTCAACATCAATCTTGTTAATTCGTGATGCGGTTGCAGCCAAGTCTAGAAGTATATTAATATTATTGGGACTTTCCTTAGACTTAGAAACCAATTCTTCAAATATCTTTAAATCATGTTTTCTATTTTCGTCTTGAATGATATTTTCTTTTAAAAGTTTTTCCTTAGCCGTATGGAGTTTATTCATGTCTATAAAGGGGCTTCCTAACTCATAGTAGAGAATAG
>QBXD01000081.1 GCA_003283875.1 SAR116 cluster bacterium AG-321-A13
ACAGCTCAACAAAATATGCAAAAACAAAGTAATGAGATGAATGACGCCATGGCTCGTTTATCTTCTGGTTTAAGAATAAACTCAGCTGCAGACGATGCTGCTGGTTCTGCTATTGCTTCTAAAATGGAATCTCAAGTTAGAAGCCTAGATATGGCTATAAGAAATTCTTATGATGCTATATCAATGACACAAACTGCTGAAGGTGCTCTAGGTGAAATGGAAAACGTTTTACAAAGAATTCGTGAATTATCAGTACAAGCTGGAAATAGTACACTTTCTTCTTCAGACAGAGCAAGTATTCAAAAAGAAGTAGATGCATTAGCTGGTGAATTAGACAGTATTGCAGCTAAAACTAATTTCAATGGTGTAAAACTTTTGGATGGTACTAGAAGTTCATTAACTTTCCAAACAGGTATCAATGCATCAGATTCACTAGATGTTGGTCTTGAAAAAACAGATACTGTAGCTTTAGGTCTAAAAGGTGGTTCATTTGTAAACACGTTTACTAGTGGTAGAGTATCTGGTATTGCCTACAACACCTCAACACTTGCCACAGGTGCTATTAAAATAAACGGTGAAAACATGATCCAAGGTACGACAGCGTTTAATACTAGCACAGTTGCTTCTGGAACTGATGGAGCCAGGTTGTTAGCCGCTCAAATTAATACCAATACTTCAGCACACGGTGCAGTTGCAACAGCTTTTAACGAATTAACATCATCACAAAAGTCTTCTTTTGTTATGTCAGAAACTTTCAAAATAAATGGTGATACAGTGTCTTTAGCTACAAGCAATTCTGATCTTGTTAGATTAATTAATAGAGATGTATCAGAGGTTACTGCTAAATTGAATGACAACGGTACAGTTACTTTATCAAATGATAATGGAAATGACATTGTTTTCTCTACCATAGGTGGTACTGCAACTATGCAAGGTGCTGTTGATGTTGGTTTAATCTCATCACTCACAGATTTAAATCATAGAGGTTTTATCAAGCTTGAGAATAAAGATGGAACAGCTGTAAAAATTGAAGCTGCTACTATACAAAATGGTTATAGTTCTGACGTTGGAACAATAGCTAATGTTCAGGGACTTGGATTTAATGAAGTTAATAGTGATAAGTCAATTTCTACTGGTACTGTTAGTGCAAACGCTATAACAACATCTTCTGACATTAAGATCAATGATGTTGCTATTGGTGTATCAACAACAGCATCAGCTGCTTCTAAAGTAATTGCCATTAACGCAAAAACATCAGAGACAGGTGTGACTGCTAGTGCTGATAATCGTGTCGAGTTAAATCTTAACTTTGATAATGTTCCTACAGCTGCAACTAAAACATTTGCAATGAGTACTGTGGCATCTGGTACTATGGTTTTTAAAGATGGTACTAACACTTATCAGGCTGCATTTAATACTGATGCGGCAACTACAGTTCCTGATTTAGTAACTCAAATAAATAATGGAAGTAATTCTTATACTGCTAGTGCAAGTGGCACGAACCTTATTATTACTGCAGGTGCAAGTGGTAACAACTCTCCAGACTTTGATTCAGGTTTGAACTTTCAATTAAGGTTAGATAATGTAGCTGAAGTCGATATTGTTTTAATGAATGCTGCAACACATACAAAGTATTCAGGTGTTGTAATAACTGATGGCACTTCAGCAAATGACGTAACTTTACTTCAAACTACTGCAGATACCTCTGGAGATTTTGATCAACTAAAAACTAAAATAGCTGCCGTTACTTCTTTTTCATCTGATGTAAATATTACAGCCTTAAACTCAACTGCTACAGATGGTAACATAAGATTTACCGCTGCTGAAGCAGGTAGAGCCATCCAGGGTACATATGCCATAAATGAATTGGTTGCTGGAGCAGCATTAACATTAGTTACAGCAAACTCTGAGACACACACACAAGTCGGTAGTTCTACTCAAAGAGACGTGTTCACAGTCTTGCTAGATTCTGGAGATCTTATTGCTACAGGTACACAAGATACATTAGAAGGAACTAATGTATTGGGTACTAACGGTGGTGTGATTGAACTTACATTCACAAGTTCTGAAGGGACTGGTGTTGTATATCAGGAAACAGCAACTGGAACTGGTTCAGCTACTACAACTGACAATGCAATTGCAGCTTTAGCCGCTAAAATTAATGCCAGATCTGATTTTTCTTTCAGTGCTGGAGTTGATGCTAATGGAAACCTTCAATTAACAGCTGGTGCTAATGGTGCAGGTGTTTTAACAACTAACACAGTTTCTCTTGCATTACATGCGTGGGCAGCAGATGCTAGTGAAAGTAAAACTGATATCACAGGTAATACTACTGGTTCTGCTACAAGTTCTACAGATACAACTTCAACCACTTCGTCAACTATAAAAGTTAATGGTTCTGATGTGACTATTAGTGCTACTCATGCAATGACAGATGTTGTTAGTACAATTAATAACGCAAGTATTGGTGACGTTAGAGCTACAGTTGAAGAAACAACTGGTAATCTTGTTTTATCGAGTGTTTCTGGTGCTGACATCAAAATTGTTGATAGTCAAGCGCAGTCAATTGTTTCTTCTTTAGAAGATGTAACAAGTACTGCACAAACATTGACTGTGTCTGCATTAACTACTGGTATCACGTCTAGAGGTCAAATTCACTTATCTAACTCAGATGGTTCATTAATCAAATTGTCTGGAGATAATTTAAGTGAAATTGGCGCAAATGAGCAGAGTTCAACTACTGAAGTCCAGTCTGCAAATTTAAGTGTAACTTCAATAGCAGAAGCAAACTCAGCTCTTGCAAGT
>QBXD01000082.1 GCA_003283875.1 SAR116 cluster bacterium AG-321-A13
ATTATTGCCATTGAGCCTGCTTGTTGTTCGTTTGGAGCATATCTTAATTCTTCCACACTCTTGATTAAAATTTGCCAAAATTTTACTATTTTGGGAAGACCATGCGACGAAATTTTAGAAACACTTAATTGTAAAGCTTCAGTAATATTTGGATCAGACTTAATAATACTTATCCTAGATGCTAAGTGACTAATTTCCAATAAATTTGATATAATTTGGACAGGTTGTATACCATTTTGTACAATATCATCATAGACTTTTAGAGCGTCTTCACATTTATTAAGAAGACATAACTCAAACAATTCTAAGTTTTTTTCATAACCATTTAAACCTAGCATGCTCAAGACAATCTCATCTTTAATATTGTCTTGGCATAGAGACGCTGCTTGATCTAAAAGAGACAATGCGTCTCTAACAGAGCCTTCACTAGCTTTGCATATTTGATAAATTGAATTTTTTTCATATGAAATATTTTCAGCTTTACAAATTCGGTTTAAATGATTTGTTAATGTTTCTATATCAACTCTTTGAAGATCAAATTTTTGACATCTAGAAATTATAGTGGCAGGAATTTTTTTGATTTCTGTAGTTGCAAAAATAAATTTAACATTTTGTGGAGGTTCTTCTAAAGTTTTTAATAGAGCATTAAAAGCTGCATTAGACAGCATATGTACTTCATCTATAATATAGACTTTGTATCTTGCATTATTTGGTGAATACATAACGGAGTCAATTATTTCTCTGATTCCATCGACCCCAGTTCTACTAGCAGCATCAACTTCAATAACGTCAAGGAAATTTCCTTTATTTATTGATTTACATGGAGAACATTTGTTACATATTTCAAAAGTTGGCTCTTTTTTATTCCCATCTGAAACGCAGTTAAGAGCTTTAGCTATGATTCTTGCCGTAGTCGTTTTGCCAACACCTCTTATCCCTGTTAAAAGGAAAGCATGAGCCAATCTGCCATTATTAAGAGAATTATTAAAAGTTTTTACAAGCGTATCTTGACCAATGAGTTCACTAAAATCGTTTGGACGATACTTACGAGCTAAAACTCTATAACTGTTTATTTCATTAATATTGGTTATTTGAAATCTCGTTTTTTAAACTTTAAAACGAAGGGCCTCACAACCCGCTATCATTGTTACGGCTGCTTCCTTTCGGACCTGACCGGATTGGCAAGAATTACGTCTATGTGACCCTTCATAAATATATATGTTATAAAACATAATAATATGCAAGAAAATCTATGTTTCGAGGGCTAACTTTTTCTTGTTCGGCTATAAGTTCCAATAATTTTAACTGAATTAGGTTCACTGTAAAAATACATCTCTTCTAGCGCGTTTTTCATAGCCATTGTATCTGGATGTCCCTCAGCATCAACATAAAACCTTGCTGCATTCATCTCCTTGCCACCTATATAACTCTCAAGTTTTGTAAGGTTTATTCCGTTTGTAGCAAATCCTCCCAAAACTTTATATAAAGCTGCTGGAACAGATCTTACTTCGAAAATGATAGTTGTTACTGGTATAGATATCTTAATGGATGGTACCTGAGGTTTTTTTGCCATTATCAAAAATCTAGTAGTATTATGTTCTGCATCCTCAATATTACTTTTTAACACCTTTAAGTTATATATTTTTGCTGACATATTGGAAGCTATTGCAGCAATCGAAGGGTCACCTAATCTTGATATCTCTTCTGCTGCTCCAGCGGTATCTATATGTTGAACAGGTAATAAATTTTGTTTTTTAATAAAATTTCTACATTGAGCAAGGCCTTGAGCGTGACTTTTTACATATTTTAAATCCTCTAAATTAGAATTTTTAAGTCCTAACAATTGATGGTTAACTCTTTGAAAATGTTCACCTACAATAAACAAACCACTTTCTGGAATTAAATGATGAATATCTGCAACCCTTCCTGCTAAAGAGTTTTCAACAGGAACCATTGAATAATCTGCTGTTCCATTTTTTGTAGAATTCAGCATATCTTCAAATGAATTACAGGCTAAGGTTTTAGAATTTGGGAAGTAAGCTTCACAAGCCATATTTGAATATGCTCCTGCCATGCCCTGAAAAGCAACTATTAACTCATGGTTTTCCTTATTCATATTTTTTCTCTATTTTATTTAATCTTTTTTAATTATATGAATAGTTAAGATATGTCTTTAAAATAATTTTCAGCTTTCTTCAAATCTGAATTAGTATCTACACCAATTGGATGTTCTGACGTGATTACAGTATATATATTTATTCCAGCTTCAAGTGCACGAAGTTGTTCAAGCTTTTCTGACAGTTCTAGTGGTGAAGGTTTTAAACTTATAAATCTCTCTAATATATTTCTTTGCCAAGCATAAATACCGATATGATGCCATACAACAGCATTTCCAGTAGGTATACAAGCTCTACTAAAATACATAGCCTTTCCAACATCGTTTATCTCAGGTTTATCTTTTGAGAAAGTCGCTGCTACTTTTACAACTGACTGATCATGAAACTCTTCTGGTGTTGCCTTTACTATAACTGTGACAATCTCTTTTATTGGATCATTGATTACTTTTGCTAATTTTCTTATCAAATTGCCTGAAATATTGGGGAGATCACCTTGGAGATGAATAATTTTTTTATATTTCTTGTGAGGATCAAATTCTTCAATAGCTTCAAAAATTCTGTCAGATCCACTTACATGCTGATTTGAAGTCATTAAAGCTATGCCTCCATGATCCTTAATTATATTAGCAATTTCTTCATCGTCAGTTGCAACAATAATAGGGACATTTAGATTTGCTTGTTTTGCG
>QBXD01000083.1 GCA_003283875.1 SAR116 cluster bacterium AG-321-A13
CAACTTTAGACGCACTCACCAATGGATACATTAATATTGACAGAAATAAAACAGGTGAAAAAATTACAATTAAACCTGAGGTTTTTAACGATCTAGACAATAGTTTAGGAGCACCAGACGGTAAAAAAGCAGTAGTTGGTCTTTCCAAATATGGTTTAGACATTAATCAAAAAGATTATGAATTATTTGTAAACGACGATGATAGTTTATACTCCTCTAATAGACCTGGTTCTTCGGGAGCAATTACACTTGATGGAGCATTAAAAGATGCCAATGATTTGAACGCCGTTGTTACTATATATTGTTCAACTGATGAAAGCGGTAATACATTTACAGTTACTGGAACTAATGCAAGTGGTACTATTATTACAGAACAAATTACAGGTGCGACAGCAACTAATACAGCGGTAGGTTCAACAAAATTTACTACTATAAGTTCTATTAGCACTACAGTTAGACCAGGTGGGAATTTACATATAGGAACTATAGGTAGAAATGATATTAATGATGATGACAGTTTAGTTGAATTAACAACATTTTCACCTGGTGCTATAACAATGGATGGAGTTTTATCAACTTCAAATTATCTTGGTGCGCAAATAGAAATAAAAAGTAGACAAGATAATACTGGCACAAGTTTTGTTATTAGTGGTACAGATTTGGACAATAAAGTTATAAGCGAGACTATATTAGGATCAAATGGAGGAGTTGTTACAACTACGAATATATTTAAGACAGTTACATCAATAAATAGTTCTGGAACAAGTGACGGTAGTATTAGAATTGGTACTAAGGCTGCTGATGGAAATTGGAATACTACTATAGATGCAAATGCTCTTAATGCAGATACTGAAAAAGAAATTTCTACAGCTATTTTATCAAGCTTGAGATCGGAAACTCCAACATCGCAGCTTAAAGGAGTAGTTCTAAACTCTCTGCCAAAAGATGGCCAGTCTGTTGATTTAAATTTTGAAGGTCAAATTTTTAGACTGAAAATGACATCAGGTGAATTATTAGTTGGAGGACCTGAGGAAAATAGGATAAAGGCCAGATTTAATGGTACGTCAGAAAATATTACTAATTCAATAGCAACAGCTCAGTCTGGTACAGCCGCTACTGCTCTAACAATAAATGGGTTAAATTCAACTGCCGCTGATACTAATGGTATTGTAGAGCTCATAAACCCAACAGGCGCAGGTGTCATTACGCGAGATGGAGCACTCAAAGATAGTACATCTCTAAATTCTAGAATAACAATTAAAAATCTCGACAATGATGATAATACTCCTTTTAAATATACTATTACTGGAACTGATCAAGACGATAACGTAATAACTGATGTAATTACTGGTGTGAATGGTAACAATACAGTTAATACTGGAACTAAAGTTTTTAAAACAGTTACTGAGGTTAAAGTTGACGGTGACTCAGGCGAAATTGAAGTTGGAACCATACCTGCCTTTGTTTCATCCTTAGGAACAAGAGTGTCCATAACATCTACAGCTAATGAAAGTGATAAAACTTTTACTATAGTTGGAACTGACACCGAGGGTTTAGATAAAACAGAAACTATTAGTGGTCCAACGCTAGGCAAAACAGTTTCAACGTTAGGTCTGTTTAAGACAATAACCTCTATTACCCCTAATATAAATACTAGTGGAAGCATACAAGTTGGAACTGCCCCAGGATACCAATTAATTGCAACAGCAGAGGGAACGGTTGAGGGTGACCAATTCAAATTAGTTTCCAATACAGCAAATACTGCAAACGCAGAGTCCTTTGGACTAAAAAAAGCTAAAGCGTCTCTTATAGGTAATTTTGTAGTACAACCAACTGCGTCTGATCCAGCTATTTCTATTGAGGTAACAGAAAATGATGTTGCAACTAACTTTTCTATTAAATTCAATGATAGCAATGTGCCAGTTTTCTTTAATAGTGAGGGATCTACGTTAAGCGGTTCACCTCCATCAGGCATATCCTTATCGTGGAGTGAGTCTTCTGGCATAACAGATGATGATTCCTTATTTAATTCCAATATGTCTGCAGGTGTACCAATTATTACAGAAGGTATTCTTTCTACTACAGATGATGACGGAATGATGACAAGTAAGTCAGCCTCAGCAGGTGAGTTAATTTTAGATGGGGTGTTAAATAGCTCCAAGTTATTGAATGGAAAGATCACAGTTTTTTGTAATGGAAATGAAACAGGTAATTCTTTTGTAGTTAATGGATATGATACTTCAGGAGTTTACAGATCAGACACTATTACAGGGGTTAGTGGTGGAACAGCGTTAGGGAGTATTTCTTTTAGTGAAGTTTTATCTATTTCAGCATCTAACAATACAGCTAGCACTATAAAGGTTGGTATTCAGGCAACACATGTTGCTATAGATCCTCAAGTTATTACTATTACACCTGCAGGTAATGATGTTGGAGAAAAATATACCATAGTTGGGTTAGACCAGTTTGGGAACACACAAACTGAGGTAGTAACAGCTCAAGCAGCAGGAGCAAAGGTTGTAGGCGAAAAAGTTTTTTCTCAGATAACGTCTATAACGCCTGCAAGTGCTTCTGCCTCAACCGTTAAAGTTGGAACACAAAAAGTAGGAAGACTAACCCTTAGTCATACTATTGATGATGTAAGTTTTAAGATGGATGGAAGTCCTAACGCTAATCGAATTTATGGAATTAAAACACAAAATATTCGTGCAACTGTAGATAATGATGGATTAAAAATTACTTCTTTTTCTGGTGAACCTGTTAAGATTGACATACCTAATAACTCAATT
>QBXD01000084.1 GCA_003283875.1 SAR116 cluster bacterium AG-321-A13
ATACTACAGAATTTCTTACTAACATGAGGAAAAATAATGTTCCAATTATCCATTGCTATGTTGTAAGAAGGAAAGAGGAAATAAAAAAAAATTTTTTTATAAGCCCATACATGAAATAAATAAAAATTTTTTAATAAGCCCATACATAGATGTAAGTCAGTCAAATAATTTATCTCAAAATGTTCAAGCACAAGCAAGAAAAAAGCCCGAAAGAGTAGAAGGAACTATATCTTCTATGTTACCAGAATGCCTTATAGGAGAGCGAGATATTCATGTAACAAGTAAGAGGAACTTTGATTCTTTTCATGAAACAGAACTCCATCAATTGATTAATCGAATACTAGGAATAAAAAATATTTTAATATGTGGTGTTAATACTGATACTTGTGTTTATGGAACCACTTTTGGCGCCAGTAATAGAGGTTATAAACCCATAATAGTAGAAGATTGTGTTGGCAGTATGAGAGGAAAAGATCAACATGTTTCAGCACTTAAAATTATTTCAAAATCTATTGGTTGGGTGATTAAAAAGAAAGAAATTTATAAAAAGCTGGGAATTAAAAAATAATTCCTGCTCTTCCAATTATGTCCCCTTTTTCTATTCTTTCATGTAAATCATTAGCTTGATCAGGGCTAACTTTTTCGGTAACTATTGGTGTTATTAAACCACGTGATACAAGATTTAAACTATCTATTACTTCTTGTTTTGAACAATACCTGCTTCCAATTAGTTCAATTTCTTTTAACAACATATTTCCTGAATCAACATTAAAAAATTCTCCACTTCCTCCTAAAGTTAAAAGACGACCACCGTTTCCTAATAATTCAGCTCCTGTTTCTAATGAGCTTTTACTAGAAACAAAATCTATTACAACATCAAGACCACTATTCTCAGTAAAATCTTCGATGACTTCTTTTTTAGAATTTGAATTAGGATTAATAAATTCAGTGGCCCCTGAGTCACGACAAGATTTTTCTTTAATCTGTTTTGTCTCAATAGCAATAGTCTCAATATTATATAAATTTAACATTCTAAGCATGTGGATACCTAATCCACCTCCTGCTCCAATTACTCCTACCTTATCGGTTATGTCAATTCTTGCTTTTTTCATAACTTTAAGAGGTGTTGCAATTGCGTCAGAAATTATCCCAGTTTCTATTGGATTTTCTTTATAATTAATAGATAAAGGAATTGGTATAAAGTTTTTAGCTGGAAGAGAAATATATTCAGCATAACCGCCATTGATCTGCCTACCAATGTAACCTTTGAAATTATCACATAAAGTTTCTCTATTTATTTTGCACCATTTGCAATGACCACAAGTAAGGTAAAAATAAGCAGTCACAGGCATACCAACTTTCAATTCACCACAATCTCCTCTTAATTCAACAATCTCTGCAGTAATTTCATGGCCTATAATGATTGGGAAATCTACTTTAGTTCTTCCTGCTTTGACATGTTGAATTGTTAAACCAGAACCACAGGCTAATACCTTAGCGACGGCTTCCCCATTTTGAGGAATTGGATCAGGAACATCTTCAAATTTAAATGGTTCGTTGGGTCCTTTTAAAATAAGAGCTTTCAAGTTTATATACCTGTAGATTAAATATCTTGAATTTTTAATATTTCTTTTTCTATGTCATCTGATATTTCAATTTTTTCTCCAATTTTACTTGAAGCATCCATTGCCATTGTCATAACTAGATTTTTGTGACCATCATTTGCTGTTGCATGTGGGGTGTTGGAACCAATATAAAGTCTTTGAAACCATGAATTAGTTTCTTCTCTCATAGGTCCCCATAATTGATTGTTATAAATATCGCCAGGAGGATATGATGTTAAAAAATCTACATGTCTATCTACAGTGGGTTCAAATCCAGAAGGATTATATCCGTGACCTTGTGGTTTGGTGCTCGCAAGGACTAAATCCCTATGCGTATCTTCAATATCAATAACTCCTTCAGTTCCAACTATTCCAATTTCTAGACCGTATACTGATCCAGGCCAAACTGTAGGAAGAGCCCAACTAATATTCATACTAAAAATTGTTCCATCGTCCATAGTGAAAATACCAAAAGTGGCATCTTTAGTTCCATGACTTTGGAGTTTTTTATCTACAGATTGAGCAAAAATAGTTTTTGGGTTTTTCCCTTCTAATAACCACAAAGACATATCTAAGCTATGAGTACCTGAAACTACCATTGGTGTTAAATTTTTTCTCTCATTTGTTCGTCTGACGGTTGCAATTGGCACCATACTATTCATGAAGGCTCTTGTTACAACAGAAGTGACATCACCTATATTATTGTCATTTAATTTCTGTTTTACAGCTAGAAACCTTCTTCTAAATCTTTGAGTGTATCCTAAAACGGCATCAATACCAGCAACATTAATTGCATCTAAAACTTGTCTTGATTCAATTAAATCTGTTGCCAGAGGTTTTTCAATAAATAAAGACGCATTAGCTTCTATTGCGGCCATAGTAGGTCCAAAGTGATGATTTTCGTCAGTAGCTATTATAACAGCGTCAACCTCAGTTCTTTTTAATAATTCATTATAATCTTTAGTAAAAAAATCTGCTTTACAATCATTAAGTAATTTATTTCCTAGATCACTATTAATGTCACATAAACCTATCCAGCCTATTCCAGGATAGTCTCTAGCCATTAAAGCTCTAATTCTTCCAATTGTTCCACATCCAACAATAGCTAAACCTATTTGTTTTTTATTATTCAAAACAATTGCCTCCTAGTTTTCTAGTAGTTCTCTAGTAATAATTTCTTTC
>QBXD01000085.1 GCA_003283875.1 SAR116 cluster bacterium AG-321-A13
TTTAAATAAAAATAATTATAATATAAACTTGACTGATATCTCAGTTAATACTAATTAACACTTCCTAAATATTTAATTAACTTATTAAGGTACATAATGAATATTAAAGATATGTTGTCTGATAAATCTTTTTTGGTTAATTTTGAAGCGAGTAGCAAAAAAAACGTACTTGATGAATTAACTAAATTGGCTGAAAAAGATATCAAAATTGATTCACGTATCCTACTTGAAGCACTAACAAAACGTGAAAAATTAGGATCTACTGCCGTTGGTAATGGAATAGCTATTCCTCATGCTAATTGTCCAGATATAAATAAGCCAAAAGTATTTGTGGCGTTGCTATCAAATAGTTTAGATTTTAATGCTAATGACGACCAACCAGTTGATATAATATTTTTACTATTAGCACCTGACAATAATGGATCTGAACATTTGCAAGCATTAGCATTAGTGTCACGATTACTAAGAAACAAAGAGCTAACAACTAAATTAAGAGGTTGCAAAAACACTGAAAGTGCTTTTGCCGTAATTTCTCAATCAGTCCGCGAAAAAGCTGCTTAATTACTTATTAACTTGATTCAATATTGGTTTTTTATCAATAAAATTTAAGATTGAACTTATAGCTTCAATAGCAATATCATTAAAACATTCATCAGTCCAACAAAGTGCATGTGGTGTAATTATAACATTGTCATATTTAAGTAATTTACTACTTGTATCTAGTGGCTCTATGTTGGTTACGTCCAAACCAGCCCCAGCAATTTTTTTATCTTCTAATGCTTTCTCTAAATCAATTTCGTTAATGACAGGTCCTCTTGATAAATTAAAAATATATCCACTCCTTTTCATATGTGAGAAAAATTCTGAATCAATCATAGATGCTGTAGAACTGTCAAGATTACAAAGTATCACTATGAAATCAGATTTTGATGCTAACTCGTGAAGTTCAGTTTTAACTGCGCCTTTTTGAGAAATTTCTTCTTCTGACAAAAATGGATCAAAAGCTAGTATATTTTTAAAAAAAGGTTTTGAGAGTTTGATCGTTTCAGTGCCAATACTCCCTACACCAACAACACCCAAAGTTTTCCTACTAAGTCCAACCCCCATAAAATTCGTTCTATGATTCCAATTTCCTGACCTTACAAGTTTATCTTTTTTAATTAATTTACCCGCTAAACCAAATAACATCGTTAATGTCGCAACTGCAACAGGTCTTCTCACTGCATTTGGTGTGTTTGTGACTATAATATTTTTTCTTTTCATAGCCTCAATATCAACAGAATCAAATCCCACACCAAATCTAGATATAATTTTTAATTTGCAATCAGTATTAGATACAGAATGAGCATTTGCTTTTGGTAAATTAAGAAGTATCGCATCATACACCGACGTCATTTCAGGAGTTATTTCAGATATTGTCTTATCCATCCAAGATATTTCTATATCTTTTCTATTTTTTAAAAGTTCTAATGGATCATTCCCAAAGCAGGGTTCATTCTCACTATTTAATAAATCTCCAGAAATACCAACTTTAAACATCATAAATTCTCCATAAATTTTTAATTAAAAATTATTGCAGTATTTGAGAAATTGATCTTGACAAAATGCTCATTTCTGTACCGACAGCGATGATATTGAAACCAAGGTCGGAATACATTTTAAGCTCATCTTGATTATTTACCATTATTCCAAGACTTTTTTTATTTAATTTAGCAGCAGCCACAACTCTTTTTATAGAATTAAAGTAAATATCTGAGCTAAATTGGCCAGGAATTCCTAAAAAATTTGTTAAGTCAAAATGCCCAACCCATAAACAGTCCACACCATCAATGGCCGCTATTTCTTCAACATTTTCCAGTCCTTGTTTAGATTCTATTTGGATGATGTTTATTAAGTTAGAATTTGCCGTGTTTATATAAGATAAAGGGCTTTCATTTTTATAATTATCATGAGCAAAACCAAATCCTGCACCCCTTACTCCGTTTGGAGGATATTTTGAAGATTGAACAATATTCAGTGCCTCTTCATATGTGTTAACCATAGGAGCCATAATACCAGCAGCACCCAAATCTAAGGCTCTAGCTACATAATTATAATTAACTTCTGGTATTCGTATTAAAGGTGAGATGCTGTTAGCATTACTTATTATTGCAAGAGTTTTAAATTGCTCTAATGAAAGACCACCATGCTCCATATCAAAAATTATAAATTGGCAACCCGCATTTTTTAAAATAATAGGTATACCTGGGCTAAAAAATTCAAAAATCATTGCGCCTCGGATATTACTCAAGTCAGTAATTTGTTTTTTTAAGCTCATGAAAATCTCCTTAAAATATTAGGTATGCTAATAACCTAAATTGCGATCTACTGTATTAGGCGGTACTTTTCCCTTATCAATGCATTTTATTGCATGTGCTATCTGTTTAGCAGCTGTCTCTGGATTAGTTTCAGCAGCTACATGTGGCCATATTCTAATATTTTTTTGCTCCCATATTTTATGATCTTTTGGTAATGGTTCATTCCTGTAAACATCTAAAATGGCACTTGAGATGTGTCCCGATTTACAATTTTCGATTAAATCATCTTCAACAACGTGCTCACCTCTGCCTGCATTTATAAAACAAGATCCGCTTCTCATTTTAGCAAAGGTTGATTTGTTAAAAATATTAGTTGTTGACGGCGTAAGTGGTAAAAGACAAACGTGTACATCACAATTCTTTATTAATTTTTCAATGGAA
>QBXD01000086.1 GCA_003283875.1 SAR116 cluster bacterium AG-321-A13
TTTTATTTATTTTTGGTGAAATATCAATTTATCTATATAGATAAAAAAAAGTACATAATTATTATTATTAAAGTTATAAAGACATTATGACTGTTAGACCAATTTTAGAAAGAAAAAAATCAAATCCAGTTTTAGAGGGTGCTGGTGTAAAATTAGATAGAGCTTTTGGCTTTGGAAATACCAGTGATTTTGATCCTTTTTTACTACTTGATGATTTTAGAAATAACAATCCACAAGATTACCAATTAGGTTTTCCGTGGCATCCTCATAGAGGAATAGAGACAATCACTTATATCTTAAAAGGAGCTGTGGAACATAAAGATAGCTTAGGAAATTCAGGAAAACTGAATGATGGAGATGTTCAATGGATGACTGCAGGTTCAGGTATACTTCATCAAGAAATGCCCTTAGGTAATTATAAAGGTGAAATGCATGGTTTTCAATTATGGGCTAATTTACCATCTAATCTTAAAATGACTGATCCTAACTATCAAGATATAAAATCAAGCGATATCAGAGTTATAAATGATGACGATGGTACTATTATAAAAATAATAATAGGCGATTATAGAGGGTATAAAGGTTTAATAAAGGGAATTGCATCTAACCCTCAATATTTTGACATTTATGTTCCACCAAACAAAATAAAAAACTTCCCAATATCATTACGAGATAATTGTTTTGCATATGTTTTTGAAGGAGAGGCTAATTTTGAATATGCCTCGGAGCCTAAAGGCATTAAAATTGAAAAATCATATAACAATGAAGACTATACAATACGTGACATGAGTGGGAACAAGACGCTAATTACCTTTGATAAAGGAGATGAAGTTAAGCTGTTATCTGGAAATCAAGGTGTTAGATTCCTACTAATTTCTGGTAATCCTATTCAAGAACCCGTTGCATGGCACGGACCTATTGTAATGAATACTAGTGATGAAATTCAACTTGCTATGTCTGAATTAAACAATGGAACTTTTATTAAGCAGTGATGGAGATTAGGTTATGAAAATTGCTATAATTGGAGCAGGTGCAATGGGATCTATTTATGCATCCTTTCTTGCTCAAAATAATAATGAGGTTTTAGCAATTGATCTTTGGGAAGAGCATTTAGAAGCCATAAGAAAAGATGGTCTTAGAGTTTCAGGTTTCAGTGGTGATAATGTGGTTAAAAATATAAATGTGTCGAATAACATAGAAGATGCAAAAGGATATGAATTATTTGTAATAGCAACTAAGGCATCTGGGGTTGGTTCAGCCGCATCTAATCTAAGCAAAATAATATCAAAAAATTCTCTTATTTTAACTATACAGAATGGGCTAGGTGCTGGTGAACGAATTGCTACTTTTATGCCTACTGACAATATTCTTTTAGGAGTGGCTCAAGGCTTTGGAGCAGCGATGGTTGGTCCTGGACATGCTCATCATAATAATATGAGTATGATAAGAATTGGTGAAATGAATGGAGGAATAACTCAAAGATTAGAAAAACTAGTTAAGGTTTGGTCTGATGCAGGGTTTAACGCAAAAGCTTTCGAAGATATAGAACAATTAATTTGGGAAAAATTTATATGTAATGTTGCTTATAGTGGCCCATGCTCAATATTCAGGAAAACACTTGGTGAAGTAATGGGAAACAAACAAATGTTTGAAGTAGTAAAAGGGTGTGCTCTAGAGGCCAGGAAAATGGGTGACATTAAAAATGTCAATTTTACTTTTGATGACACAATTAAATATATAACAGAATTTGGAAAAAAACTCTTAGACTCTAAACCTTCAATGCTGCAGGATGTTGAGGCAAAAAGGTTATCTGAAATTGACGCTATTAACGGTATGGTTGTAACTTTAGGAGAAAAAAATAGTATTGAAACGCCATTTAATTTAGCTGTTAGTTCAATCATAAAAGCTTATGAAGAAGACTATAAATAAGTACATTTCAAATCAAACTTGCTAAAATAAAGAATTGAAATATAATATTGTAGTTTATTAAGTACATAATTGTAAAACCATGTTTTAATAAATCACAATATTAACTAAGCGCTCTTTATTTTTTAGAGCTAAGAAAAGGAAAAAAAATGGCCACAGGAACAGTTAAATGGTTTAACCCTACAAAAGGTTATGGCTTCATTGAACCAGAGGGTGGAGACAAGGATGTGTTTGTTCATATCAGTGCCGTACAAGCTGCAGGTATGACAACTCTAGAACCTGATCAAAAAATTGAATATGAGTTGGAAGACGGCAAAGACGGTAAAGTTTCTGCGGGCAACCTTAAAGCTATATAAATTATAAGCTTAGTTTTTTTTATTTCATTATATCAATCATTAAAATATTGTACTAGTACATGAAAACAAACTTATTGAATCAACTATTAACTAAAACAAACAATTGCAAAAACATGGAATTGTTCCTCAAAGCGCTTTTTACCAACAAAGAGTTAAAAGAGCTTGATAATCGTTTAAAGCAATTGGATAGACAAATAATAAATGGTTTGCAAAAGAAGATGCCATTCCGATTAAAATTGATTCATTCCACCTAAGATTAAAAAAATATTTTGCTATAAATATTGCAGCTAAATAAATAATTAATTCAGATATTATGTAGCTTGAAATTAGTAGCCAGTTAACATTTGAAAAACTGATTGAAACAGTCATCTTTAAAGTCAGAGCTGGTACTGCTATAACACCTATATATTTAATAAT
>QBXD01000087.1 GCA_003283875.1 SAR116 cluster bacterium AG-321-A13
ATGACAAATAACAAATCAGATATAATCATTGCAATTTTTTTGCTGTGCTTCTCAGGGGTTATGATAAATGATGCATCTAATATCAGAGACCTTGGTTTTGAGGGAATGAAAGCAGACGCATGGCCGAGAGTTGTTTTGTGGCTTTTGGTGGTAATGTCGTCAGTAATGCTTGGAAAATCCTATCTTAAATTTAAAACAGTGAGCGATAAAGATAATGAAAATTTTAGCATTAATCTGGCAAAGTTTAAAAATGCTTTAATCTGCTTTGGTATGTTCATGCTTTTCCTATCTACTTTGGATTATTTAGGAATGCTAATTGGTGGGATTTTATTTGTTTTTGGCCTATTGACTTTGTTAGGTGGATTTTCTCATAAATTGATCGTTAAGCATCTTTTAGTTTCAATACTAAGTATTGGATTTATGTGGATGGTTTTTACTTTTGGTTTGCGAGTTATATTGCCTGAGGGAGAAATTCTACGTGTTTGGTAAGTACCTCTAATGTTTGATGTTATTTTACAAGCTGGTGCGTCAGTATTACTTGATCCTGTAACTTTAGGGTTAATGGGTATAGGAACCTTGGCAGGACTTTTGGCAGGAGCTATTCCAGGATTTACAATTGCGATGGGGGTAATTTTAACTCTTCCCTTTACCTTTGGTATGAGTCCAATTCAAGGACTTGCCACCATGATGGGTGTGTTTGTTGGAGGGTTCTCAGGTGGTTTGATGTCTTGCATGTTAACTGGAATTCCTGGAACACCATCCTCTGTTGCGACCACGTTTGACGGTTTCCCAATGGTTAGATCAGGAAAACCGGGTTTGGCATTAGGTTTAGGACTTTGGTCATCATTTTTTGGCGGCATGATAAGTGCCGTTATATTAGTAGCTTTAGCTCCTCAATTAGCATTTTTGGGATTAGAGTTTGGTCCATGGGACTACTTTTCTTTAATAGTATTCGCACTTACTATAACTGTGAGTTTATCTGGCGATAATATGATAAAGGGTTTGATTGCTGGTTTATTAGGTTTGTTTGCTGCATGTGTAGGTGAGGACGAAATTAATGGTGTAGCTCGATTTGCATTTGGATCTGATCATATCAGGCAAGGTTTTGCATTTCTTCCAGTTTTAATAGGTCTTTTTGCTTTTTCTCAATTATTAAGTGATGTTGAGGATAGTGCAAAAGCTAAAGCACCGCTCATGAAAAATTCAGCTGACGCTATACGAGTAGAACATAGAAAAGCGATTGCAACAGTTTTAATGAACTGGATAAACTTGATTAGGTCTAGTTTTATAGGGATTTTTACTGGGATTCTTCCTGCAGCGGGTGGCTCAATATCTAATATACTAGCTTATGATCAAGCAAAGAAGGCCTCTAATAATAGAAATGAATTTGGAAAAGGAGCTGTAAACGGAATAATTGCGCCTGAAGCTGCAAACAACGCTACAGCAGGTGGAGCTCTTATTATGATGATGGCCCTTGGAATTCCAGGTGATATTGTTACCGCTATAATGATTGGTGCGTTGATGATTCACAATATTATCCCGGGCCCATCTTTTATACAAGATGAACCACTTTTAGCTTATGGTGTTTTTATAGCGTTTTTTGCTGCTCATTTTTTTATGGTTGGTTTGCAAGCATTTGCCTTGAGATTATTTTTGTTAGTAACAAGAATTCCAATGTATATACTTGCTTCTGTTATTTTAGCCTATTGTGCAATTGGGGTTTTCGCTCTTCATAATATAACGTTTGATATTTGGGTCATGTTTGGTTTTGGTGTTATTGGTTATTTTATGAGAAAACTAGGTTTCCCATTAGCACCAATGATTTTAGGTGTTGTTTTAGGAAAGTTGGCTGAATTGAATATAGCAAGAGCAATTGGAATAAGTGATGATTACTCCTTATTTGTAACTAGACCTTGGTCATTATTTTTCTTAATAATGGCAATAGTTTCAGTATTATTTCCATTTTACCAAAATGCTAAAAAAGATACTTTATTTACAAAAATGTATGTTCCAATAAGCATGATTTTACTTGCCTTACCATTATTTTTAATGGGAAGCCCTGTCAGAATGGTTGTGGGAGGTATATTACTTTCAGCGGGATGTTATTTCATTTATAAAAGATCTTCTATACTTAAGACTATCTAATAAAATTATTTACATAATCAGCTCCTAATCCTACAGTAATAAAATGTTTTCTAGCGGCATCAACTCTATCAAAAACGTCAGTTGAATTAATAGTTTTTCCATTTTCATCACAATAAAGTAAAGCTCCAGAATTATGAAATAATGTTATCATTTCTTCACAATCCTCATCTACTACGAGAGTATGAATTTCTCCTGGTGGTTCAAATAAATATGATCCTTCAGTAGCAACCCAATCATGTTCGAGGTATCGCCAAGACCCTTTGATAACAAATCCATGAACTGGGGCTGGATGTCTATGTCGAGATAAAAAACCTCCTCCAATTACTTTTGTTAAATGAACCCAGTATCCTTGACTAATATTAAAGCATAGAGGTCTAGACCATCTACCTGGAGCTAAAGGAACCCATAATCTTTTATCATCTTTCGAAAAGCTATCTTGAATAAATATATCAGGAATTGCACCCTGAGGTTTTGGTCCATTGTAGGGTGAAGGCGTATTAAGTTTTTTTATATCAT
>QBXD01000088.1 GCA_003283875.1 SAR116 cluster bacterium AG-321-A13
ACATCTACCGTCTACTTCCTCTTAGTTTTGATTTTTTTATTAATCCTGAGTATCTGTGTGCAATTAAATGTGATTGAGCTTGAGATACTGTGTCCATAGAAACGGTAACAACGATTAGTAAACTAGTACCACCTAAATAAAAAGGAATTGAATATTTTGAAATTAAAATTTCTGGTAAAATACAAACAGCCGCTAAATAAGTAGCTCCAATTGCTGTAAGTCTGGTTAACACAAAGTCTAAATAATCAGCAGTTGGGGGTCCTGGTCTAATACCTGGTACATAACCACCATTCTTTTTTAAGTTATCTGCGGTTTCATCAGGGTTAAAAACTATTGCTGTATAGAAAAATGCAAAAAAAACAATTAAGCTTATGTATAATGCTAAATATAAAGGTTGACCTCTTCCAAAATATGAATTCAAAGTCAAGATCCATTCGGAACTGTTATTATCCAATCCCGAAAAAGAAGATAATGACGTAGGTAATAGTAAAAGGGCTGATGCAAAAATTGGAGGAATAACACCAGGAACATTAATTTTCAATGGCAAGTGAGATGAATCACCCGCAAACATCTTATTGCCCATTTGCCTTTTTGGATATTGTACAATTATTTTTCTTTGTGAACGCTCTATAAATACAATAAAAACTATTACTGCTATGGCAAGCAATAGAATTGCAATAATTAAGAATGTAGAAATTGACCCAGTTCTACCTTGTTCTAAAATTTGCGCAATAGCTCTAGGTAATTCAGCAACTATTCCTGAAAAAATAATTAAAGAAACACCATTTCCAATGCCTCTTGAGGTTATCTGCTCTCCTAACCATAATAAAAACATAACTGATCCAACCAAAGTAACTACAGTAGTTACTTTAAAAAAAACACCAGGATTGTTAACTAGTGAACCAGAAGCACCTGTTGTACTTTCTAAAGCTACTGCAAATCCATAAGCTTGGACTGTTGCTAATAAGACAGTTAAATATCTAGTATATTGATTGATCGTTTTTCTTCCTGATTCGCCATCTTTTTTTAATTGAGACATTTGTGGAGAAATGGAAGTCATCAATTGCATTATTATTGAAGCCGATATATATGGAAGAATCGTTAGCGCAAAAATTGTCATACGACCTAAAGCACCACCAGAAAACATATTGAACATTCCAAGAACGCCATTATTAGCATTATTAACAATTTCTGATAATGCAACCGCATTAATACCTGGAACAGGTATATAAGTCCCTAATCTGTATACGATTAAAGCAATAAGAGTAAATATAATTCTTTGACGTAGCTCAGTAGCCTGTCCTAAAACCCCGAAAATACTTTCGTTAGCCATTAATTAAACTCCAGATTTATTCGAAGGGGTTTTAACAAGTCTATTATTTTCTATGATAGTGATTGAACCACCTACCTTCTCCACAATCTCTTTTGCTGAATTAGAAGCAGCAGCAACTTCAATATTAATTTTAGTTTTTATTTCGCCTTTAGCCAGAAGTTTAATTTTTGATTTCATAGTTTTAACTATGCCTAAATCAAATAACGTTTGATAATTAATTATTTTTTTTGGATCAATTTTGTTATCATTAATTAGACTTTGTATTCGGTTAAAATTTAATACGACATAAGGGATTCTATTTATATTGGTAAATCCTCTTTTTGGTAATCTCCTGTGGATAGGCATTTGGCCACCTTCAAAACCTTTAATAGATACACCAGACCTTGCCTTTTGACCTTTGTGACCTTTTCCAGAAGTTTTCCCTGTCCCAGAACCTATACCTCTGCCAATTCTTTTTTTATTTTTTGTTGCGTATTTGTTATCTTTAATTACATTTAAATTCATATTTAACCCCTAATCCAGTCTAATTTAATATTTTAGCTAACTTCAACCAGATGTTTGACCTTATTTATCATGCCCCTAATTGAAGGAGTATCATTTAAAGTTTTGCTTCTACCAATTTTATTTAAACCCAGACCTATCAACGTTTTTTTCTGATCTGACTGTCTACCAATAGGGCTTTTCTTTTGAGTAACAATGAGTGTATTCTTATCTGACATTACAATACCTAACTAGCTTTAGAATTTTTATTGATTTCTGATTTTGGTTGATTACCAAAAATTTCAGAAACTTTCCTACTTCTTTTATTAGCAATGCTTCTAGGGGAATTCATTGAGTTGAAGGCATCAAATGTTGCTTTAATCATATTATGTGGGTTTGAGGTTCCTATTGATTTTGCAACTACATCTTGTACCCCAAGTGTTTCAAATACAGCTCGCATAGGTCCGCCAGCAATTATACCAGTTCCTGATGGAGCGCTCCTTAATACAACTCTTCCAGCACCATAGTGACCTTTCATATCGTGGTGTAAGGTTCTGGCTTCCTTCATTGGAACCTTAACCATATTTTTTTTTGCATCGTCAGTAGCTTTTTTTATTGCTTCAGGTACCTCTTTAGCTTTTCCAGTGCCAAATCCAACTTTACCTCTTTGGTCTCCAACTACAACAAGAGCAGCAAATCCAAAACGTCTTCCGCCTTTTACAACTTTAGCAACACGATTTATACCAACTAACTTATCAACTAAGTCACTATCTTCTTTATT
>QBXD01000089.1 GCA_003283875.1 SAR116 cluster bacterium AG-321-A13
AATTGTATAAACAATTGCGTAAAACAAAATTGTAAATGTTAACAAACTTGCTGCAAGCCAGTTGACTGACAAGCCTAAGATAATAATAGATAACAATGATGTTATTACACCAAATGAAAGAGCATCTGCAGGCTGGATTTTTCCTTGTGGAATTGGTCTATCCCTAGTTCTTAACATTAACTGATCAATATCACTCTCGTACCACTGATTAAGTACCCCAGAAGCTCCAGCTCCAAGTGCAATCGCAAATATTCCAATCAATGCTAAAAAAGGGTGTGAGTCATAGCTTTCAACAGGTTCTGCCGTGTAATAACCAACAAAGGCTGTAAATACTACTAATGACATAACTCTAGGCTTCATTAGCCTAAAATAATCAAAGGGAGAACTTAATTTGTTTAAGTTTTCGTCTACTCCACTAGTATTTATAGTTACAACAGGCATATTTACACACTAATCAAACTTATTTTACCTTAGGTATCTCAGAAAAGGTATGAAATGCTGGTGGCGAGGGTACAGTCCACTCTAATGTGTTGTCAGAAGAGCCCCATGGGTTCTTATCAGCTTTACGTTTTTTAACAAAAGCTTCAATGATAACAACTAAAAAAATAATAGCCCCCAAAGCCCCAATATAAGAACCTATAGACGCAACCATATTCCAGCCAGCAAATGCGTCAGGATAATCAACATAACGTCTAGGCATTCCAGCGAGACCTAAAAAATGCATAGGGAAAAATGTTAGATTAACTCCTATAAAGGTAACCCAGAAATGAAGTTTTGCTAAACCTTCGCTATATTCATAGCCTGTCATTTTAGCAAACCAATAGTAAAAAGCTGCAAAAAGACCATAAACTGCACCCAATGATAATACATAGTGGAAATGTGCAATCACATAGTAAGTATTATGAAGTACAACATCTAAACCTGCATTAGCTAAGACAACACCGGTAACACCGCCAACAGTAAATAGAAAAATAAAACCAATCGCCCAATACATAGGAATTCTAAAGACAATAGACCCGCCCCACATTGTAGCAATCCACGAAAATATTTTTATACCGGTAGGAACAGCTATAACCATTGTAGCTGCGGTAAAATAAGCTCTTGTGTCTACCGAAAGCCCAACAGTATACATATGGTGAGCCCAAACCACAAAACCAATGACACCAATAGAAACCATCGCATAGGCCATTCCTAAATAACCAAATACAGGTTTTCTAGAAAAGGTTGATATAATTTGGCTTACAATGCCAAAAGCAGGCAAAATCATAATATACACTTCGGGATGACCGAAAAACCAAAATAAATGTAAAAATAAAATTGGGTCACCACCACCTTCTGGAATGAAAAAACTAGTTCCAAAATTTCTATCTGTTAATAACATGGTAATTGCACCTGCTAATACTGGTATAGCTAACAACAATAGAAAAACGGTAACTAACATAGCCCAAACAAATAAGGGCATTTTGTGCAATGTCATACCTGGAGCCCTCATGTTAAATATTGTAGTGATAAAATTAGCCGCACCTAATATAGAGGAAGCACCGGCAAGATGAAGTGAAAAAATGGCTAAATCCATTCCCATTCCAGGCGATCCTGCTGAACTTGAAAGAGGAGGATAAATAGTCCAACCTACGCCAACACCTCCATCAACTACTGCTGATAAAAGTAGTAAAACAAAACTAGGAGGTAATAGCCAGAAGGAAATATTGTTCATTCTGGGGAAAGCCATATCCGGAGCACCAATCATAATAGGAACAAACCAATTTCCAAACCCACCTATCAAGCCAGGCATGACAACAAAAAATACCATAATTAAACCATGAGCAGTTGTGAATACATTCCACATATGACCATCTGCCATATATTGCACTCCAGGGTTCATAAGTTCCATTCTCATATATATTGACATTGCTCCTCCTATAAAAGCAGCAACAATCGCAAATATTATATACATGGTCCCAATATCTTTATGGTTAGTTGAATAGAGCCATCTTTTTACAAAACCTGTGGGGGCTCCATGGTGATCATGTGAAGATCCAACATTTGAGCTTTGAGACAATGATGACATTATTTAATCTCCTTAACTTTTTTTTGATCTAATAGTGCGATTTTATTAGTGTCTTTATCAACAATGTAAGCAAATTTTATTTTTGCTTCTTTTAACCAAGTTTCATATTCATCTTTAGGCAGAGCTTGAATAACTATTGGCATGTAAGCATGATTTACTCCACAAATTTGGTTGCACTGTCCATAATATTTTTTCTTTCCGAGCGGCACTTCGGTCCAAATTTCATTTATGCGTCCAGCAATAGAGTAAACTTGAAGTGCCAATGAAGGAACAAAAAATGAGTGCATAACATCGTTGCCGGTAATGAGAAATTTAATTCTAGTACCCTCAGGTACTACCAAAGGATTATCAACATCCAACATACGTTTTTGATCACCTTTCAAATCTTCTTCAGCTATTATGTAAGAATCAAAGGAAATTTCTTCATCCGGATATTCATAATTCCAATACCATTGAGCACCTGAAACTTTTACAACCATATCTACAGGTTTATC
>QBXD01000090.1 GCA_003283875.1 SAR116 cluster bacterium AG-321-A13
GCAATCAATCAAGGCGGTAGTGGTTTAAATATAACTCAAATCGTAGATAGCCTTGTAGAAGCTGAACAAGCACCTCAAGAAAACCAAATTCAAACCAAGATTGATGCAAGAAATACTGCAATATCTGCAATTGGCGAAATCAAAAGTGCGTTATCTAAGCTTTCAACCTCTTTAACTACACTTACTGGTAATACATCATTGAAAGCAAGCTCGACTAGTTCAGCTATTAGCGCGACAATATCTGACCCTTCAGTCGCAGTTGCAATTAATTCCTCAATTAGTATTTCGAGTCTTGCAAAAGGGCAAACTTTAGCTTTTGAGGACTATGCATTAAATACATCACTAGTAGGTGCTGGAAGTCTTGTCTTAGAAAGAGGAGATTGGTCCTCCGGCAGTTTTGTTGCAAGTGCAACAGTCTCATCAAAGTCTCTTACTGTCACTGCAACAGATACGTTGGAGTCACTTAAAGATAAAATCAACGCTTTAAATTATGGTGTAACAGCGAGTGTTTTAGGTGCTGGCGATGGTTCATATACCCTTGTTCTGAAATCACAGGATGGAAAAGAAAATGCGCTGAGAGTAACAGCTACAGAAAGTCCATCTGGATCAGGTTTGTCGTCTATTGATAATACGACTACAAATGGTTCTAAGCAGAAACTTGCCGGAACAGATGCTACTTTCACTGTGGATGGAATATCTTTAACCAGATCATCTAATACTATAACTGACCTTTTTAATGGGTATAACGTAAGTCTTCTTGCATCTACAACAGTCAATGGAACTGATACACCTGCGAATTTGTCAGGTTTAGTGGATACAAGTGCGGCAACTAAAAATATACAGTCTTTCGTATCTTCAGTAAATGACGCTAGGACACTGCTCAACGAAAAAACCTTTAGAGGGTCTTCAACTGAATCTGCAGGAGATTTATCAGATGATCCTGTTATGAAAAGTATTCAAAAACAACTTAATTCACTGACGTCAACCGCTCTTACAGGATTTGGTGCAAACGGTGTTTATTTATCAAATCTAGGGGTTAGAACTGAAAAAGACGGTCTATTGAGTTTGAATACAGATGTTTTGGAAACAGAATTGAAAAATAATCCTACATCTCTTGATGCTATATTTAATTCCATGTATTCATCGTCTTCTAGTTTGCTTCAGGTAAGTGGTGGAACTAGTGCAAAACCAGTTGCAGGCTCGTATTCTTTTGCGATGACTGCGTACGTGTCAGGTGCATTTACAGGATTAAATAGCAGTGACACTTCACCTCAAATAACAGCGTCTAATAATACTATTCAGGTTACAGTTGACGGAACACAGTCTGGTTCGGTAAGTGTTCCAGCCGCTCACTACACATCAGAGGCAGCACTTGCTACTGCAATTCAAACGGCTATAAATGCTGACACTACATTGACTGCCGCAGGTAAGTCTGTTGTGGTAACTCACTCTAATGGCAGCTATTCAATAACTTCCGGGTCTATTGGTGCGTCATCATCTATGGCTGTAAATGCGATAGGAAGCAATTTAGACGGATTTCTTAAATTTGTTGGAACCACAGATATTGATAATATTGGAACAACACAATCAGGTACTGCTAGCACAGCCCTTACATTAAATGGAGCGTCCGTAACTGCAACTGACCCTGATGGCCTGGTCGATAATGAAACACGAGGCAGTTCAGGTGATTTCACACTTGATGGTGCTCAAACAACTGCAACAAGTCCTAGATCAGCTATAGATTTAAATTCATTTATAACCATTAATAGCTCTAACAATTTGTCTTCTGTTTCATTCACAATTACTGGTACTGATATTAACGGTACTTCACAAACTGAAATAATAACGGGCCCAACTGCTGGAGCAACTGTAACTGGAACAAAAATTTTTAAGACAGTTACTCAGATTGAATCAAATGCCGCTGCAGCAGCAGTAAATGTTGGTACTAAATCAGCTTATGTTGATCTTACAGGTAAAAGACCCTCAATCATAAGTGCTGGTGGCGACGAAAGTGGGAAGACATTTACAGTTGTCGGAACTGACATGTCTGGTAATGCACAAACAGAAGTTATTACAGGACCTGCAGCTAACGCAACAGTTCTCGGGTCTAAGACGTTTCAGACAATTTCATCTATAACACCTTCAGCTAACACGGCTGGGTCTGTTACTATGGGTTTCACGGGAGCTGGTATAACAACCACTGGCGTTACTGGTTCTGCTACATTGGATAGTGTTACTATGTCTGCTGATGTAACAAATAAAACATTTACAATATCGTCAGGTAATGCAGCTGGACTAAAAGTTAAATATTCAGGTTTGGGTGCAGACGCTACCGTATTCTATGGGCAAAGCCTTATTGAAAAACTAACTACATTTTTAACCGATACATTAAACACCTCCAGTGGTCAGTTATCTACTAGAGAGACAACTATTAATAAGGAAGTCACAGACCAATCAGCATTGTTAGTTGACCTAAATGCTCAGATGAAATCTCTAAGAGAGAGATATATCCAGCAATTT
>QBXD01000091.1 GCA_003283875.1 SAR116 cluster bacterium AG-321-A13
TTTCTGATAATTTATTTTACAACATTAGTCATGTGGCTTTATTTTTATGTGGCATTCATTTAATAATTAAAAATGCAACTTAGGAGATAAAAATGGAAAGTGAAATTTTTAAAAAAGGAATATCAAAAAGAAGGAAAGTACTTGGAGATAAATATGTAGATAAAGCACTTGCCTCAGCAGACGAATTGGGTGCAGATATGCAAAAATTAGTAACTGAATATGCTTGGGGTGAAGTTTGGAACAAAGAAAATCTATCAGATAGAGATAGATCATTGGTTAACTTAGGCATGATTGCTGCTCTTAATAGATCGCATGAATTTAAATTACATGTAAGAGGTGCTTTGAATAATGGATTAACTAGGTTACAAATTCGTGATATCGTTTTACAGATTACAATATACTGTGGAGCTCCTGCAGGTTTGGAGTCACTTAGGCATATTAGAGAAGTATTTGCTGAAGTTGATTCAGAAAATAAATAAATAAATTTAATGAACTGGGGATTTATTTATATGAAATAATGAAATTTTGTGTGGAAAGTCATGGATCATAATAAAATTAAAACAAATTTTGATGAAAATTTAGTTTCAACTAATGATGCAAACTTTAAAAGTTTATATGGTCTTACTCCAATTGTTGAAGATGCTATTTTAAATGCCATTAATAAAAAAAATAGAATAAGTTTAAAAAAGTTAATCGAACCACTTCATCCAGCTGATCAAGCGGACATGTTAGAAAGACTTAGTAATGAAAAATTAAATATTTTCCTAACTATTCTTGGAAGATCACTTGATCCAGAGGTTTTAGTTTATCTTGATCATAATGTTCAAGAAAAAGTTTTTAATATTCTTGGCCCTAAAGTTCTTGCAAAGGCAATTCCTGAATTACATTCAGATGATGCTGTTGAAATACTTCAAGAGTTAGAAGAAAAAGATAGAAATGTAGTTATAAAACAACTACCAAAAGCTGACAGAATTTTAGTTGAAGAGGCTCTGTCATACCCTGAGTATTCAGCTGGAAGGCTGATGCAACGGGAATTTTTGGCTTTTCCCGGAAATTGGACAGTAGGGCAGACAATTGACCATATGAGAGCAAATCCACAAGATGAAGAGGATAGTTTTTATTCAATTTATATTGTTGATCCTGCACATAGATTGATGGGAGTTATCTCCCTATCTAAACTATTATCTGCTAAAAGACCTGTGAGATTAAATGATTTAATGGAATTAAAACCAAGAAATGTGAATGTTGAAACTGACCAAGAAGAAGTAGCTCTTCTATTTCAGCAATATGGTCTAGTAAACATGCCGGTTGTTGATAACGCAGATAGGCTTCTTGGTGTAATAATTGTAGATGATATTGTTGACGTAATTAATGAAGAAGCCGAAGAAGATTTACAAGGTTTGACTGGTGTAAGTGATCTTTCAATAACATCATCTTTTTTAGAAACTGCTAAAGGCCGTTTTTCATGGCTTATACTAAACATGTTTACTGCAGTTTTAGCATCTTCAGTTATAGGTTTGTTTCAGGAAGAAATTGAAAAATTAGTTGCGTTAGCTGTTCTCATGCCAATTGTTGCATCAATGGGAGGAAATGCAGGAACCCAGACAGTGACTGTTGCAGTTAGAGCATTAGCGACAAGGCAGTTGAATTATAGCAATCTTCAAAAATTTGTTTTAAAAGAAACATGGGTTGGTATGATTAATGGTTTTTTATTCGCTCTTTTGTCTATTGTTTTAGCTTATCTTTGGTTTGGTGATAAAGAAATAGCAATAATAATGGGATTAGCAATGATTGCTAATTTGTTGTTTGCGGGTGTTCTAGGTACTTTAATTCCGCTAACACTAGAAAAATTTAAAATTGATCCTGCGATTTCTAGCTCTGTTTTTTTAACAACTGCGACTGATGTCATAGGTTTCTTTACGTTTTTAGGTTTATCGGCTTTAGTAATATTGTAATTTGGGTTATTAGTTGTGTCTTATCATTTAAAAAAAATAGCAGTCGGTATCGAAACAATTGAAAGACTTTATGTAAGACAAAAAATGATTAAAGAAACTTATGGCACAATATTACATACCACAAGAAACATGCCAAAAAAAAGAGAAGATTTAATTAAAACTGGTTCAATGTTTTGGATTATCAAAAGAAAAGTTTTAGTCCGGCAGAAAATATTAGATATTTTATCAGTTATTCGAAGTGATGGTAGCAAAGGGTGTGAAATTGAATTAGACAAAAAACTAATAAGAGTAATTCCCACTCCTATGAAACCCTTTCAAGGCTGGAGATATTATTTAGAGGAAGATATTCCAAGAGACTTGAATTTAGACGAAGAGACAGGTGAAAACTTACCAGATAATATAAATGCCGAACTAATTAAATTAGGATTATATTGATTAAGAAATTAACAAAAATAATAATTAAATTTTAAAAAATTTGTCTTTTGATCGAAATGCCAATAATAAATA
>QBXD01000092.1 GCA_003283875.1 SAR116 cluster bacterium AG-321-A13
CAGCCGCTACTACAGTTTACAGAGCTTTAGACAAATTACTGAATATTGGATTAGTTCACAAAATAGAATCTCTTAATGCATGGACAGTATGTTGTGGATCTCACAATGATAAAACGCCTGTTTTTGAAATATGTAATGATTGTGGATATGTTAAAGAACATCTTGACCAAGATTTTACGAATAATATCGATAATTTATCCAAAAGGACTGGCTTTATCCCAGATAATCCAGTTCTAGAAATTCACGGTAGATGCGGTGCATGTGCTAATAATTATTTAAGTGCCTGAAAGGAAATATAATGAATGATATGTCACAAGTACCAGTAACAGTATTAACTGGATTTCTTGGAGCTGGTAAAACTACACTCTTAAATCGTATACTTACAGAACAGCATGGGCAAAAATATGCTGTAATAGTAAATGAATTTGGAGAACAAGGTATCGATAATGATCTCGTTGTCGATGCTGATGAAGAAGTTTTTGAAATGAATGATGGCTGTATTTGTTGTACAGTTAGAGGTGACTTAATTCGTATACTTGGCGGTCTAATGAAGCGTGCGGACAAACTTGACGCAATTATAGTTGAGACTACAGGACTTGCAGATCCAGCTCCAGTTGCACAGACGTTTTTGTAGACCAAGATGTTTCTGACAGAACTAAATTAGACGCTATAGTTACAGTTGTAGATGCCGTTCACTTAAGCTCACAACTTGGTGATCATCATGAAGCTGAAGAACAAATAGCATTTGCAGATGTTGTATTACTTAATAAAATTGACCTTGTTGATGACAAAGCCGTTGAAAATGTTCAAACTCGTATTCGTAAAATAAACCCTTACGCAAAAATTATTAAAACTAATCACTGCTCTGCGCCACTAACGGAAGTTCTAGGTTTAAACGCCTTTAGTTTGGATCGAGTTTTAGAAGTTGAACCAGATTTTCTAGAATCTGACCATGACCATGAACATGATGATGATGTTACAAGTTTATCATTTGTGTCTGATACGCCTTTAGATATGGATAAATTTCAAGCTTGGTTTGGTAATTTGTTACAAGAAAAGGGCCAAGATATTTTGAGATCTAAAGGTATTCTGAATTTTGAAGGTAGAGATGATAGGTATGTTTTCCAAGGAGTTCATATGCTTATGGACGCATCTCCAATGGGTCCATGGCCTGCAGGTAAAGATCGTAGTTCAAGAGTTGTGTTTATTGGAAGAAATCTTGAAAGTATGAACCTTCAAGAAGGTTTTGAAGGCTGTAAATAGCCTAAATGTTCAAGTGATATACTACCAAATAGCATATATTGATGTCAGACAGAGAAAAATTTCTAAAAGAAAAAATATCTTCCCTTGTGCCAAAGGAAACCGAGCTAGAAAGTAGGGGGAAGCATTTTGATTTTCATGCTCCTGTAACTTGTTCAGTGACTACCAGTCATTCGATTGCTGTTGGTTTTGGTGATGGTAAAGTTAGGGTTTTTTTTGAAGGAGAAAAACCTAGAATTATTGACGCTCATAACGGTGTTGTTTTATCAATAGCTACAAATGGCGAATATATATTTACTGGTGGAGATGATGGAAGATTTTTAAAGTTATCTCAAAGTGGAGATATTGTTGAGATAGCTAATTTTAATTCTCGTTGGGTTGACTCTGTTGCTGCTTTCAAAGATAGTATGGTTTGTTCATCTGATCGTAATGTCTACATATGGTCTGGGGATCAAAAGAAAGCAAAGTCACTTGAGCATTCAAGTACTGTTGGAGGTTTAGCCTTTGATCATACTGGAAAACGTTTAGCTGTTTCTTCATACGGAGGTGTAACAGTATGGGAACGAGGAGAGCGTCGGTGGACGTCAAAAAGATTAGTATGGAAAGGTTCTCATAGTAAAGTAGGTTTTAGTCCAGATGGAAAATATATTGTAACTTCAATGCAAGAAAGTGAACTTCACGGTTGGCGTTTAAGAGATAAAGTTGACTTAGCCATGAGAGGTTATCCTGCAAAGATTAAGAGCTTTGCATGGGTTGGAGATACTCCGCATTTAGCAACTTCTGGAGACCATCAAGCTATATGTTGGCCATTTGATGGAAAAGATGGACCACTTGGTCGTGAACCAGTTTGTGTTGCAGATTGTGGCAAACAAATTTCAACTTTTATAGAGCCCTTAACTGGAGAAAAAGCTATTTTTGTAGGTTTTAATGATGGTAGTGTCTTGTTGTCTGAGCTCGATGAAAATAAAAATCCATTTGTAATAAGAAATCCAAAAGGTTCTGAAATTTCTGCAATAGCAATTTCTCCTAATCGTTCACATATCTTAATAGGTGACTCAGACGGAAATATTTTATGGTCTACGCTATGGAAAAATAATTAGATGGTAGGAATGTTCGAACGCAAAAATGCAAGTCCTGAAGTAAT
>QBXD01000093.1 GCA_003283875.1 SAR116 cluster bacterium AG-321-A13
ACTTCTTCCATTTGAATTTTTGTAGAACCGGCAATAGATAACATTGCATCATTTATTTTAAATTTACCTTTTCTTGCTTCTACTCTTATTAAAGCTGACAACCTTTCAGCAATATCTGCTCTTAATGCTAATTTTCCTAAAGGGACAAAACCTATAGCTCTATAATATTCATGATTAGCATCTGGATCAATTATTACGCTAACTCGACCGTCTGGAGGTAATGCATTTAAAGGAAAATTTTGATTAAAAACTGACCATAATAAAGCTCTTAATTTGACTGATGCAGGTTTTAAGAGATTAGGTAAATATATAGTTTCAATACCTAATCTCAATCCCAATCTTGCTAAGTTTCTTTTATCATTTTCTGATAGATTATTCACTGACATTGATAAGTTAACTGTTTTTGCTGAACCTAATCCTTCATAAACTTGATAAGCTATGCCAAGAGCTTTTCCAGATAAACTATTATTATCATCGATTTCTTTATTTCCTTCATTTTCTATATCTGTATTTTGTTTTTCTTTATCTAAGACTTTTAAATTATCTAAAACAGGTTTTTCAAGATTTATAGATTCTGATAAAATATCTCTAATGTTTTTTTGGACAGCTTCGCTTATTCTCAATTCAATTTGCTTGATTTGTTCGTCAGATAATAGTTCATAATTATTAATATTTTAGGAGAATAAATATCTTCGCTATATAGCAAAGTCGCAACTTTATTGTTTTGCCATAAAATTGAAGCATCATTGTTAAATTTAAAAGCTGCATTATCAGACATCAATAGCTCTCTAACACGTCTTTCAATTTCTCTTGGCAAAATTTTTCTTGCAGCTGTTAAAATAGGACCTGCTTTCTCACCTTGAGATAGAGAAGGTATAAAATCAAAACCGTTTAGTATTCCAACCTCTTCACCTTCTTCAAAAACTTTGCCATCTAATCTTATTACTGCTTCCAAATTATTATGCTCTTTTAGTGTTTTATTTAGGATTACAATTCGCTTGTCTACAAATCTCTGCGTTAGTCTTCTATGTAATTCATCAGACAATTTATCTTCAATATTTTTGGCTTTATTTTGCCAGTAGTCAGATTCGTCTAACCATTTTGTTCTATTGGTTATAAAAGTCCAAGTTCTAATATTTGATATTCTATTTAATAGAGTATCTATCTCCCCGTCAAAATTATCTAGCCTATTGATTTGGGATTTAATCCAGTCATTGTCTAATTTACCTTTTAACAATAATAATTCAAAAGTTTTTTCTAGCAAGTTAAAATGCATACCTGACAATGAATTACTAAAATCTGGGATTTGACAAACATTCCACAAAAGAGACAAAGTCTCTTTGCTGTTAATTTTGCTTTTAATTGGATCTATTTCTGACAAATAATTAAGACAGAGTGTATCTAAAGCTCCAACTTTTTTTCTCATGAAATTAAATGGAGGATTTGCCTCAAGAGAACTAAACAATTTTTTTAGAGAGTTAAAATCTAATTCAGTATTTCTCCACCATATAGTTTTTAAAGGTGAAAAAGAATGACTTTCGATTTGATCAATCGTGTCTTCATCAAATTTAATATTATCTTCAACAACGCCAAAAGATCCATTTCGACTATGACGTCCTGCCCTACCTGCTATTTGAGCAATTTCTGGAGGAGTAAGGTACCGTGGAGTGTTACCATCAAATTTTGTATCAGATGCAAAAGCCACGTGATCTATATCCATGTTCAATCCCATACCAATAGCGTCTGTAGCAATTAAATAGTCAACTTGACCACTTTGATAAAGTTCTACTTGCGCATTTCTTGTCCTAGGAGAGAGCGCGCCCATAACAATAGCTGCGCCACCTTTTTTAGTTCTGACAAGTTCTGCTATTTTATAGACTTCGGGCACAGAAAAAGCGACAACTGCCGACCTTGGTTTCAACCTTGTTATTTTTTTTATTCCAACATAACTTAAAACTGACAATCTGGGTCGTATTTCTATAGAACATTTTGGTAAAATTTTCTGCAGTAAAGGTTTGATTGTTTCAGCTCCAAGAAAGACAGTTTCTTCAGAGCCTCTTGCGTTTAGGATGCGATCAGTAAAAATATATCCTCTGTCAGGATCAGCTGCTAATTGAATCTCATCTATAGCCACAAAAGCAAATGATTTTTCTAATGGCATTGACTCTACCGTACAACAAAAATATTTTGCGTTTGGAGGAATAATTTTTTCTTCACCAGTTACAAGGGCAACTTGAGATTTTCCTAATTGAAGAACGGCTTTATCATAGTTTTCTCTGGCTAATAATCTGAGAGGAAAACCTATTATTCCCGTGCGGTGGGAAAGCATTCTATCCATTGCATAATAAGTTTTACCTGTATTAGTTGGTCCTAAAAGAGCTTTAACTTTA
>QBXD01000094.1 GCA_003283875.1 SAR116 cluster bacterium AG-321-A13
CCAATAGAATTTAATCATTTTGATTGGGGTGCAGAATATTATAAAGAACATGGAATAATGATGCCAGATGAAGGAGTAGACGAACTTAAAGATTATAATGCAATTTATTTTGGATCAGCTGGAGTTCCAGACATTCCTGATCATATAACTTTATGGGGATTAAGATTAAAAATATGTCAAGAGCTGGATCAATATGCAAATTTAAGACCTGTAAAGTTGCTTCCTGGTATCTCATCTCCATTAAAAAACGTTGAAGAAAAAGATATTGATTGGAGTTTTATTAGAGAAAATTCTGAAGGGGAATATTCAGGAATTGGAGGAAGAAGTCATAAAGGCTATCCAAACGATATTGCAATGGATGTAACTCTTTTCACAAAGCAAGGAGTTGAGAGAATACAGAGGTTTGCATTTGAGATAGCACGTTCCAGACCCAGAAAATTATTAACTTTGGTAACAAAATCTAACGCACAAAGGCATGGCATGGTTATGTGGGACGAAATCTTTAGAGAAATCTCAGAAGATTATAGAGACGTTAATACCGATAAAATGCTTGTCGACGCTATGACTACCCGAATGGTTTTAGATCCTAAAAGTATAGATACCGTTGTCGCATCAAATTTACAAGCAGATATTTTAACTGATTTAGCTGCGTCCCTGTCAGGTTCCATGGGAATTGCACCTACGGCAAATTTAGACCCTGATAAACGTCACCCATCAATGTTTGAACCAATCCATGGCTCAGCTTTTAATATTATGGGTAAAGGAATTGCAAATCCCATTGGTTCATATTGGTCAGCTGTCTTGATGTTAGAAAATTTAGGAGAACTTAAAGCTGCTCAAAAATTAATGTTTGCTATAGAAAAACTAACTGCAGACAAAAAAGTTTTACCAAAGGATCTAGGTGGAACAAGCACCACTAAACAAATTACAAAAGCAATGATAGACATTATTTCTGGTAAAAATAATTAATCAAATTTTGAGGAAACAAAATGGATAAAAGTTACGTAAGTCACTTGGAGTGTTCAATTTCTGGCAAGCAATATGAAGCCAATAAAGTGCATGGTTTATCGGATGCAGGAAGACCTTTACTAGTTAAATATGATTTAAAAAAATTAAAAAAAGAAGTTTCACGAGACGATATTGCTAATTCCAAAATAGATGGCCTTTGGAGATATTTTCCTCTTTTGCCAGTAGCAGATCCAAAAAATAGAATAACTCTTGGTGAGACTATTACTCCCTTAATTAAATTAGATAGATCCGTTAATTATAATAGTAAGGATAAGGGATGTGTTCTTGTAAAAGATGAAGGTAGATTGCCAACTGGTTCTTTTAAAGCAAGAGGGCTATGTATGGCTGTTTCTATGGCAAAACAATTTAAATTAGATCATTTAGCTATTCCAACTAACGGAAATGCAGGTGCCGCAATGGCGGCATATGCAACTCATGCGGGCATAAAGTCAACGGTGTTTTGTCCTGACGACACTCCTGATATCAACGTAAGAGAAATTCAATCACTTGGAGCTGAAACGTATTTAGTTAATGGTTTAATTAATGATTGCGGAAAAATAGTTGGAGAAGGTAAAGACAAAGTAGGGTGGTTTGATGTCTCAACTTTAAAAGAGCCTTACAGAATAGAAGGCAAGAAAACAATGGGACTTGAATTAGCTGAAAAGCTTAATTGGAAATTACCCGATGTTATTTTTTATCCGACTGGCGGTGGAACTGGTTTAATTGGCATGTGGAAAGCTTTTTTAGAATTAAAAGAACTTGGTTGGATAAAAGGAAAATTACCAAGAATGGTAGCCGTTCAAGCAGACGGATGTGCACCTATAGTTAAGGCCTGGGAAAGTGGTGAAGAACATGCACCATTATGGGAAAATGCATACACAAAAGCTGCAGGAATCAGAGTGCCAGTAGCAGTAGGTGACTTCCTTATTATAAGAGCTGTACGTGAAAGTAATGGATTTGCAATGTCTGTTTCAGATGAAGATATAATGGAGGCAAGAGACAGGGTGGCAGCTGTTGATGGATGCTTTTTATGTCCTGAAGGTGCTGCGACAATGTCTGCCTATGAAAAGGCTATTACTTCTAAATTAATAACACGTGATGATAAAGTTATACTTTTTAACTGTGCTACAGGTTTAAAATACCCTTTGTCAGAGGTAATAAATACAATAGATAAAAATGAAACTATTAATTATAGTACTTTTCTTTAATTATCCTCTAGTCGTAATAGCAAGTACCTTAAAATGAGCACCAAAAATTACTGGATCTAATTCTTTTTCAGCAAAATAAGCATTAAATTCATTTTTAATGTC
>QBXD01000095.1 GCA_003283875.1 SAR116 cluster bacterium AG-321-A13
CTATGTGAAAGAAGAGGTTGGAAAATAGTTGAGACTTATAAGGAAGTTGTTTCTGGAACAAAGAAGAATGAGGACAGACAAGAACTATCCAGAATGTTAGGAGACTTGAAAAAAAGACCTTACACAAAAGTAGTTGTCTATGACTTATCCAGACTTGGGAGAAGTGTGAGTGAGGTAGTTAAAACTCTATCTTTATTTGATGATTACAATATCTCTTTGTTTAGTTGGAAACAGAATTTGGATACTGATGATGGTGGTATGTCCAAATTATTTTTCTATTTTGTCAGCATCTTTAGTGAGATGGAAAAATCAATCCAATCCAACAGACAAATGTCTGCAATCAACAGAATGAGGAGTTTGGGTAAAAAATATGGTGGTAAGGATTTTATTACTGAAGAGAAAAAACAAAAAATTATTGAGTTGAAAGAGCAGGGATATTCATACCGAAAGATTAGAGATGAAATGAATATTGGTCTTGGTTCAATCAGCAGGGTATTAGGTGAGGTTGCATAATGTCTTACAAGTTTTTAGACATTTATTTTCGTGTAAGTACTCAAGAACAGAAGAAAGAGGGCAATTCTCTTGAGGTGCAAAAAGACTTGGGAGTCAAAGTTGCAAAGAAACTTGGATTAGAACCAAGGTTTCATAATGAGGGTGCAAGAAGTTCTACTATTCAGTTTCGTCAAGTTTTAGAAAATCTCAAATATGATATTAGAAGTGGGTTAGTTAAAAATCTGTGGGTAAGTGATAGAAGTAGATTGTTTAGAGATATGACTGACTCTCTCCTTTTTCGTAGGGATTATTTGGAAACACACAAGATAAATCTTTATGAAGGTGAAACACCAAGTCTTCTTGATTTAGACAGTCCGGCAGAGAGATTTACTTATAATGTTTTGACTGCATCAAAGCAGTTAGAGAACGAAGAAAGACAAAATAAATCTATTCAAGGAAAACTATATCGGTTGAGAAAAGATGCACCAAAGAAACCAGTTTATCTTGGTGGCACTCCCTTATTTGGATACAAAACAGTCAATAAAGAATGGAAGATAAATCCAGAAGAATCCAAATGGGTAAGGTTTATTTTTGACTCATATGAAAAAGGAAAATCTACAAAAGAGATAAAAAATATTCTTGATAGAGAAGGTGTAGAACCAAGACGAACCCAGAATGGATTATGGAGTTTAGGTACTCTCAATGTAATGTTGAAGAATAAGTCCTATACTGGAATTCACACTCAATATATCAAAAAAGTCCAAGAGAGTTTTTCCTACAAAATACCCAAGGTTATTAATGTAGGTCAGTTCAATAGGGTTAATAAAAAGATTACTGGTAATCTTAAAAACCCATCAAATAACAAACAGCACTTTTCATTATTAGAAGATTTTATGGTTTGTGAGTGCGGCAGAAACTATGGTTCTCGGCATCTCAAATCAACCTCTTCATTAGGTTATAAAGTTAATACCAGAACTTATTACTGTCTTTCTAAACATTATGATTGGAAGAGTGGTGATGGTTCTGTTTGCACCAATACAAAATCTCTCCAAATGGATTCCTTCAACGAATATGTTCTGGGGTTTGTTAAAGACAAGGTAAGCAAATCTCACATACTTAAAGAAAACTTTAAGAAGGAAGTAATGCAAGAACAGTATGAGAAAAGAACCAACATTAAAGAAACAGAAAAAAATTTAGAAAAGAAGATACAGAAACTCCAAAAAGAAATTGAGAATATAGAGGACAATATCGTCGAACTTGAAATCGACAAAGGAATGGGTGTGAAGGACTCAAATGTTGTTGATAAGATTCTATCCAGATACGGAGAGGAGTTAGAAAACAGAAAAACTCTATTGGTTGAGACTGAAAAACAAATTGATGATTTAGGACAAGATAAGAACTGGTTAGATTGGGTTGAGAAGTATGGAGAGACAATGGAACTCAACACCTCTAATGAGAAGAAACAAAAGGACTTTCTGCAAGGTGTTTTAGATAAGATTGTTGTTAAAGGTGATTATGGGTTGGATAGAGATGGAAAGAAAAAGATACAAAACGGACATACTATTAATTTCCATTTCAAGATGAAGATTGTTGATGATGCATTAGAAGTTGAAGAAGGTACAAAACCAAGAAAATACAAAGTGGTAGAAGGCAAAAAAACTGATACAACTAATGAAGTTATGAAATTTGTTTCTAAAAGAAACAGAGTAAAAAAAAAGCAGAGAGCAGGGTAGATTGTGAGAACAACTTATTTCATCAGTTCAATCCAATCGGTAACAGTGGAGTGAGTTTAAAGGTACAC
>QBXD01000096.1 GCA_003283875.1 SAR116 cluster bacterium AG-321-A13
TTTCCCATATGCCCATATAGTTGGAGGTACAAAATGTATCAAAGGACATTTAAACTTAGTTTCAGAAAATTTTAATTTTAACTGTTTTGCTAAGGCAAGAGAAAAACCTTTTGTATCAATTGTGATTACTACTTTTGGTTTTTCTTTCAAAATCAATTTAACAATTTCATTTAAACATTTATTTAATTTTTTAAAATTATAAATAGTGTTTAAAAATCCAATAATATTAAATGAATTTATTTCATAGACAGAACGCAAGCCTTCTTTAATCATATTAGAACCACCTACGCCAAAGAAATTTAATTCTTTGCTATTCTTTTTCAAACCTTTCATTATGGAAGAACCTATCAAGTCACTTGAAGATTCTCCTGCTAATATAAATATTTTGTTATTATTGACCATTGACATAAATTTGTTAAAGGTTATTTAAAATTTAGATTGCATAAATACAAAAGTTATTCTCTTTAATATATGCTATTACTTTATTTAACTCCGCAATCAATGTACCCTTTGAGGATACAACAATAGAGCTGAAACCTAATTTGTTACATTTTTCAACTGTCTCTAATCCTATTACTGGTAAATCTAAATTGGTATTCTGGCCAGTTTTAGGTATTTTAATAAGGACAGGCCCAAAGTCATAACGATTTTTATTATGGTTATATAAAATTCCAACCCTATCAATCATAGAGTTAGTTCCTTCTAATCCCTCAATTGCGTAAACAAGTCTGTTATTTACTACAACTGACTGACCAACATCAAATTTTGAAATTGTATTGAGCAAATCAACACCAAACTGACTGCTTTTATAAACAAAATCTTTTAAATTTTGAGAAAATAACTTTTCTTGATAAAAACCCTTTGGCATAAAACAGTGTTTTAATATTGAATTAATTGGAAGTATTTCAAAACTATTTTTATTAAAAAAGTCCTGTATATAATTTACAGCTGAATTGTCTCCCACACATATAATTTTATTTATCAATTCATTAGCTTTTTCGTTAGTAATTTTATCAAAGTTAGACGGTCTTTCAATTTTACCTGCCATCACAATATGAGTTATATTGTTAGTTTTTAAGACGGTTAACCAACTAATAGGATCAAATAAAGAAACAATTTCGGACTTATTTTGAAATGAATTAGGACAAGAATAATCTTTGATACACAATACAAAAGCTTCTTTGTTTTGCGTTGCTATTTGTACTGGTAAATTACCACTGCCTGCAATTATAGCAATTTTCATTAAAATTTATCCATTTTTGGATGAACTAAGGGTCTATTTGAATTTTCTGAAAGAAACACTAATATTTCTTTTACAAAAGAATTATCACTATATGCATCGTTAACTTCAGATAACCGCTCATTAAACGTGCCTTCAGGAGCAAATAGTAGCCTGTAAACATTTCTTAATGTTTTTATCTCTTCTTTTTTAAAAGATCTTCTTTTCAAACCTACTAAATTTAAACCACTTAGATACCCTCTACTGCCAACAACTGAGGTAAATGGAATAACATCACCATCTATAGTAGTACCAGCGCCGATAATGGCGTGTTTTCCAATTCTACAAAATTGATGAACAGCACTTTGTCCTCCTAAATATACATAATCTGAAATTTCAACATGACCACCGATAACTGCATTATTAACAAAAACAACATTATTTCCGACTATACAGTCATGTGCTACATGAGAACCTACCATAAAAAAACCGTTATTACCTATAGTTGTCTTTTTTGTGCCTACATTTGTTCCAGGATGGATTGTAACATGTTCTCTGAAAATGTTATGGTTACCTATAATAAGTTCAGTTAATTCTCCATCATATTTCAAATGTTGAGGGTCCGATCCAATTGCAGAAAAAGGGTAAATTTCGTTGTTAAATCCAATAGTTGTATTACCGACAATAATTACGTGAGAGTGAATTTTTGTGTTTTTATTAATTTTTACATTAGGCCCAATTATAGAATAAGGACCTATGATCACATTGTCCTCAATTTCACTACCATTGTGTATTATAGATGTTGGATGGATCTGCTTACTCATTTAGCTTTTTCCTTATCAACTAACATTGCAGAAAACTCAGATGAAGCCACTAATTTTTCTTCAACAAAAGCTTCTCCCCTAAATTTATATAATGATTTTTTACTAGTAATAAGATAAATTTTATAATCTAACTTACACCCAGGAGTAACAGGTTTTCTAAATTTTGCTTTATCAATGCCAGTAAAAAAAACAAGATTATTTTTAGATAAAGACTGATATTCGTATGATATTAAACAAGCAGCA
>QBXD01000097.1 GCA_003283875.1 SAR116 cluster bacterium AG-321-A13
TCTGAAACTGTCAAATCTGTATCAAAAAATTACTCAGGTATAATGTCTCCTGCACCGTCTCTTGGTATCAATAAACCTTTATATACATCTCTAAACCCTATTGAAGGAACATCATTTCAAATAAAAACAAATCTTCTAGAAGAAATAGATGCTTATGCCAGATCTCTAGATAGTAATGTTGTTCAAGTTTCAGCTTCAGTCTCAGCATCTCATCAATCTATTCAAATACTTAGAGCTGATGGAGAGAGAGCTGCAGACATTAGACCTTTGGTAAGGTTGAATGTATCACTCGTAGTTGAAAAAAAGGGTAGACGAGAAACTGGGAGTTCAGGTTGTGGTGGAAGAGGCAAATATGAAGAATGGATTAATTCTGATAGATGGAAAGGGCAAGTTAAAGAGGCACTAAGAATTGCCAATACAAACCTTGAATCAATTCCAACACCTGCAGGTGAAATGCCTGTAATATTAGGTCCTGGTTGGCCAGGTGTGATGCTTCATGAAGCAGTTGGACATGGTTTAGAAGGTGATTTCAATAGAAAAGGTACATCAATTTTTTCTGGTAAAATTGGTGAAAAAGTCACTGCTGACGGTGTGACAGTTATTGACGATGGAACAATAGAAAATAAAAGAGGATCCATTACAATTGATGATGAAGGCACAAAATCATCAAAAAATATTTTAATTGAAAACGGTATTTTAAAAAATTATATGCAAGACAGACAAAATGCTCGATTAATGAAAATGGATCCTACCGGTAATGGCAGAAGACAATCTTATTCACACTATCCTATGCCGAGAATGACTAATACTTATATGGATAACGGAAATGTTGATCCTAAAGAAATTATCAGTTCTTTAAAGAAAGGTATATATGCTGTTAACTTTGCTGGAGGACAAGTCGATATTACTAATGGTAAGTTTGTTTTTTCTGCATCTGAAGCCTATTTGGTTGAAAATGGTAAAATTAAGCAACCACTTAAAGGCGCAACTTTAATAGGTAATGGTCCTGATGCAATGTCAAAAATATCACTAGTTGGTAATGATTTGGCATTAGATGATGGTATAGGCACCTGTGGTAAAGATGGCCAAGGTGTGCCTGTAGGAGTTGGACAACCCACTTTATTGATGGGAGGTATTACAATTGGGGGTACTGATACAAACTAAATATTTATTTAGAATGCGTTGTCAGTAAATATTTTATTAATATTTCCATTCCAAGAACTATTATATTTTTGAAGTAATTTTTCTGCTCCAGTTTGTTTGTTTTTAACAATATCAAATAAAGGATCTAAAAACTGTCTTTCGTCCATGCCCCTACTATCTAGTTGATTACGTCTTGCAAGGCCTGAACAAGATATTGTTAACATTTCAAAAGCAATATCTTGAATTGATTTATTTCCAAGTTTGCCTCCTAGACCAAATTTAGCTGCAGAAATTCTACCTTCTTCAAGTAGGTTTGTATTCATAAGAGGTTTTGCAAGATTATAAGCTTCAGATTGAGATTCGCCGTCATAAAGTAATCCTACCCATAGCGCTGGTAAGGCACATATTATGTTCCAAGGACCACCATCAGCCCCCCTCATCTCTAAGTATTGCTTTAGTCTTACTTCTGGGAAAGCAACAGTTATGTGATCTTCCCAATCTTTCATTGTAGGATATTCACCTTTAAAACCATCTAAATTTCCATCCATAAAATCTAAAAAAGATTTACCTGACACATCTATATATTTCCCATCTCTATATATAAAATACATCGGAACATTCAGAATATAATTTAACCAAGACTCATAGCCAAAATTAGGATCAAAAACAATTTTTGGAACACCTGTTCTATCAGGGTCTGTATCCGTCCAAACAATCGCTCTTGATGATAAATATCCACTTTCTTTACCTTCAATAAAAGGAGAATTAGCAAAAAGAGCCGTTGCGACTGATTGCAGAGCAAGAGATATTTGGAATTTTTGAACCATATCTTTTTCGTTTAAATAGTCAAGGTTGACTTGTATCGTACACGTTCGAAGCATCATATCTAATCCTAATTGACCAACCTTAGGCATATAATTCTTCATAATTTCATAACGACCTTTTGGCATCCACTTTTGATCTGAACGCGACCACTTAGGATCATAACCTAGACCAATCATTGATAAACCAAGCTCTTTCATGGCCTCTTTCATCATTTTAAGGTGTTTGCCTGTCTCCTTACATGTTTG
>QBXD01000098.1 GCA_003283875.1 SAR116 cluster bacterium AG-321-A13
ATCAATGAACTTTGGACTTACGCCAGAAGAGTTGAGATCAGGTAAACCTATCATTGGAATTGCACAAACAGGCTCAGATATATCTCCTTGTAATAGAGTACATATAAAGTTAGTAGAAAGAGTTAGAGAGGGGATAAGAAGTGCTGGAGGAATAGCCTTTGAATTTCCCGTGCATCCTATTCAAGAAACTCTTAAGAGACCAACTGCGGCAGTTGATAGAAACTTAGCATATTTAGGATTAGTTGAAATACTTCATGGTTATCCTTTAGATGGTGTGGTTTTAATGACAGGCTGTGATAAAACAACACCGTCTTGTTTAATGGCGGCAGCAACAGTTGATCTTCCTGCAATTGTTCTTAATGGTGGACCAATGTTAGACGGATGGCATAATGGTAAACTCGCGGGTTCTGGAACAGCTGTTTGGGATAGTAGAGTTGAACTAGCAGCAGGCAGGATAGACTATGAACAATTTATAGATATTGTAACAAGCTCAGCTCCCTCAGATGGACATTGTAATACAATGGGAACTGCATCAACAATGAACTCTCTGGCTGAAGCATTAGGGATGAGTTTAACAGGCAACGCTAACATTCCTGCACCATATAGAGAACGTGGACAGATGGCATACAAAACTGGTCTTAGAATTGTGGATATGGTCAAAGATGATTTATCGCCTTCTCAAGTTATGACCAGAGAGGCTTTTGAAAATGCTATTACTGTAAATTCAGCTATTGGAGGCTCTACTAATGCCCAAATTCACATTACTGCAATTGCAAGACATATAGGAGTGGAATTAGAAACTGATGCATGGCAAAAAGTCGGGTACGATATACCATTAATGGCAAACATACAGCCGGCAGGTGAGTACTTATGTGAAAGTTATCACAGAGCTGGAGGAACGGCGGCCATAATGTCAGAGCTTTTACGTTATGACAAGCTTCATGGAGACGTAATGACGGTGACGGGTAAAAAATTGTCAGAAAATTTAAAGGGTATTAAAATTAAAGATGAAAAGGTTATTACCCCTTTTAAAAATCCAATGAAACAAAAAGCAGGCTTTATTGTTTTAAAAGGTAACCTTTTTAATGCAGCAATAATGAAAACATCTGTTATTTCAAAAAGCTTTAAAGATAAATTTTTAAACCGCCCTGGCAAAGAAGGGATACTAGAAGGTAAAGTTATAGTTTTTGAGGGTTCTGAGGATTATCACGACCGTTTAAATGATAAAAGTTTAGATATGAATGAAAATTCTATTTTAGTTATTAGAGGTGCTGGACCTGTAGGTTGGCCTGGGTCTGCTGAAGTGGTAAACATGCAGCCATCTGATGAACTAATAAAAAAAGGGATAACCGAATTACCTTGCATTGGAGATGGAAGACAATCTGGAACATCAGGAAGTCCTTCAATTCTAAATGCTTCTCCAGAGAGTGCAACTGGAGGTGGCTTGGCTTGGTTAAGAACTGGTGATACTGTAGTAATAGATTTAAATAAATGTACAGCAAACATGTTAGTTAGTGACGAAGAAATAGAACTAAGAAAAAAAGATGGTGTTCCGCCATATCCTGAAAGTCAAACGCCATGGCAAGAAATTCAAAGAAAATTTGTTGGAGAATTATCTGATGGAGCTGTTCTTGAAAACGCTGTAAAATATCAAAAGGTTAGAAAAACTTTACCTAGAGATAATCATTAAAAAAGAGGATAAAAATGTTTAAGAAAATTCTAATTAATATTATTTCAATAAGTTTTTTTACTTCTTGTTCTAATTCTTCAAAAGATATTGTTGCCCAATATGTCTCACCTCAGCAATATTCAAATTATGATTGTGATCAAATTCTAGCAGAAATGCAGAGAGTGGCCGGGAAAGTAAGATCCCTTACGGGCAAACTTGATAAAAATAATGAAAATGATAAAGTTGCAACGGGTGTTTCACTAATTTTATTTTGGCCAGCTGTATTTTTCTTGGGCGGAACAAAAGAAGAAGAAGCTGAATACGCAAGATTAAAAGGTGAATATGAAGCACTAGAAAAAGCATCAATTCTTGCAAAATGTTCGATGTAGATTAAAGATTTTTATGAAAAAAATATTAGTTTTTGGTTTAGGTTCTATGGGTTATGGAATAGCTCAAACTCTACATCGTTCAGGCTACAAGGTTTACGGACAAGATAAAAACCCAGTGCAACAGAAGAGATT
>QBXD01000099.1 GCA_003283875.1 SAR116 cluster bacterium AG-321-A13
CAATGGGTACATTTAACATGGCTGCAACATTTACCATAAACGGTGAGACAGTTGCTTTAGCGGATTCTTATTCGTCACTTGTTACAAATATTAACGAGGCTGTTTCTGGTGTAAATGCCGCTCTAAATTCTGATAATTCTATTACCTTATCGAACACCACAGGTGATGATATTATAATTAACGGTGGTCAGACTGTTGGTTTTACATCCTCAGCACAAACTTTTACAGGTTTTATAGAACTCATAAACCTAAATGGAACTCAAGCAACTATTGAAGCAGGATCTGTTAAAAATGGATATACAGGAGGTGCCGGCACATTAGCAGATGTTCAAGGAATTGGTTTTAACGAATTCAGTACTGCAGGTATTTTAGAAACTGATACAGTGAGTGGAACTGCACTATCTGCAAATGAACTTAAAGTTAATGACATTTTAATTGGTGCATCAGTATCAGGTTCTGCTAATCACGTTGCAGATGCGATTAACGCTAAAACAGCCGAACATGGGGTAACTGCTAACGCTAATAATGAAATAGAAATGACTTTTGACTTTTCAGCAGGTGCCTCTTTAGCAACTGACTTCAAAATCAATGGTATGTCAGTGGATTTAACTTCATCAACAAGTGCGGCAAATGTTGTTACAGCAATTAATGCTGCAAGTATTGGTGACGTTAGAGCATCAGCTAACTCTGACGGTACTGTAAAACTTGTAAGTGCTAGTGGTGTTGATATTGTTGTTGCTAACTCTAATAACGACATTTTAGTATCTGCAAGAGATATACATGGAACTGACATTACAAAAGGCCTATCAAATGGCGTCTTTGACTTAGATGGTCTAGTAGCTGGACATACAGTTGTTGCGGGAGTTTCAACTGCTATAGATATTTCTGCAAGTACATTAGTAGGTGATGTTGTTGATTCACGTATTGTTGTGACAATGAACGCAGCAGCTCCATACGCTAATGCAGCGGATGCTGAGGGTATTATTGTAAGAGGAACCAATTCTGCTGGTCAAGCCATTTCTGAGGCTATTTATTTTAAAAATGGTGCCGCAGCTGTTGGTGATCAGATCTTTGGGAGCACTAACTTCCATACAGTAACATCTGTAGAAAACACATCACAAGATCCACTTGCAGGTGGAACTATTGATATCGGTTTCTTTGGTAATAATGATCAAGATTCATTATTTACTTCTGGAACCTTTTCTGGAACTTTAAACGGTGCTCTTAATGGATCAGACGTTAACTCTTATGTTGAAGTAAAACACACATCTGCATCTGCAGCTACCTATACAGTAACTGGTGTTGGTCAAGACGGTGGAGATCTTTCAGAGACTATTACAATGACAAACACAGCAAACTTGATTGTATCTAGTAAAAATATATATAAGTCTGTTACTAGTATTGCTTTAGCAACTGGAGCTTCTGCAAGTGATGCTGAAATAGGTACTAATACTGTCAACGAAAACGTAGTATTTACTTCTAGCACTAATACAGCTGCTGGTACTTTGACACTATCTGGAACTACAGCACAGTTATCTAACTTAAGAGGCGCTCGAGTTGTTGTCTCTGGTGGTCCAGACGTTCATCTTGCTGCTGACGGTACTGTAAATGAGCATACTGGTGATTATTCAAGTAGTAATGTGAAGTTTACAGTAACTGGAACTGATCAATTTGGTGCAACTGTTACAGAAGAGATCACTCTAAATAAAAATACTGGTCAGGTTCATGGATCTACAGTTTTTGACTCTATCACGAGTGTTGTAACAGACGCAGCTCTTCAATCAGCTGGTGCTAAAATTGGTTTAGTTAGACAAGGTGATAGAGTTGAGGCAAAAGGTAACATGACTCTCTCAAATGCAGATACTACCGCTATCAAGTTAGAGGCTGTGTCAGATGACCATATCGGTGGTTTAGCAACTACTGGTGCACAAGAAGTCATAATGCAAAAGCTTGGTGCTAAAAACCAAAGTCAGTCTTTTGAAGTTACTGGATCAGGTGTATCAGTTTCAACA
>QBXD01000100.1 GCA_003283875.1 SAR116 cluster bacterium AG-321-A13
CATTTAGCAGCACTTTTATATCTTAAGCCACTATCAATAACATCGCCACCTAAGACCCAAATTAATAAAAATTCCATGTAAATGCCTAATATACATTGGTTTATAATAAAGGTTAGGACAAATACTTGCCCTAACCCAAAAAATACTTAAGCCGATTTTAAAGCAATTTGTCTTGGTTTTCTCTCTTCTGGAATTTCTCTTAGAAGGGAAATTTTCAGTAAACCATTTGATAACTTTGCGTCTTTGACATCAACATATTGTTCTAATCGAAACTTTTGTTCAAAAGATCTTTTTGCAATACCTTTATATATATATTGGACATTGTCGTCTTGAATTTCTGAACCACCATTACCTTTAATTGTAAGAACACCGTCATGAACATCTATAGAAATATCTTTTTTATTAAAGCCAGATAAAGCTAACGTTATTTCATATTCATCTTCAGAAATTCTTAAAATATCATGGGCAGGAAATGAATTTTGTTTTTGTGTTGAAATTGTCTCTAGTTCATTAAAAAGGTTATCAAAACCTACAAAAGAACGTAGTGCGAGTGTTGGTAGTATAGTCATTTTTAGCTCCTTATAAAGCGAGTTTATAAACATTCCGTTATGGCAATGTTAGATTTTAATTATGTGATCCATTATGGCATCACTTTGTATATTTAGTAGTTGAAAAACTGATTTTCAAGACCTAGTATTCAAAATATTATTAAGGAGGATTTTTTGAAGATTGATAAATGTCTGGATACATTAATCGTGGGTGCAGGTTTTGCTGGCATGTATATTTTACATAAACAAATGTCAGAAGGATTTAAAGTTGAAATATTTGAACAAGCTGATGATGTTGGTGGAACTTGGTATTGGAATAAATATCCTGGGGCTAGATGCGATATTGAAAGTATGGATTACTCTTATTCTTTTTCTGAAGACCTACAACAAGAATGGAATTGGAAAGAAAAATATGGAACACAACCTGAGTTACTTGAGTATGCAAAATTTGTATGTAAAAAATTTGGTTTAGGAAAAAATATCAATTTTAATACTAAAATTATTAAATCAAAGTTTTCAAAAGAAAAGCAAAAATGGATTGTGACCACAGATAAACAAAAAGTTATTGAATGTGAGCACTTAATTTTAGCTACTGGAAATTTATCGACGCCAAATACCCCAAAAATCCCAGGATTAAATAACTATAAAGGGAATATATATCACACGGGAGCATGGCCTAAAGAAATGCCTGATTTTAAGGGTAGAAAAGTTGGAGTAATAGGTACAGGTTCTTCAGCTGTTCAATCTATTCCTGTAATCTCTAATACTGCTGAAAAATTAATAGTGTTTCAAAGGACACCTAATTTTAGTTTACCTGCTAGACATAGAGATCTCCCTAAAGATAAAAGAGAGGAATATAAAAAAAACTATAAAAAGTATCGTCAACTAGCTAAAAATTCGTCTTTCGGAATTGCAAAATATCAACCCCCTACACAATCAACTTTTGAAGTAAGCGACGAAGAAAGAAATGTGATTTATGAAAAAGCTTGGCAAGAAGGCGGACAAGCAATGTTATTTGCATTTACAGATTTACTCATTGATGAAAAAGCAAACGAAACTGCAGCTGAATTTGTAAGAAATAAAATAAGAAAGATTGTTAGTGACAAAGAAACAGCTGAAAAACTATGTCCCAAAAATCATCCAATTGGGACTAAAAGACTGTGTTTAGATAGTAACTATTTTGAAACATATAATAAAAAAAATGTTTCTCTAATAGATATTTCTAAAGATCCAATTGAAAAAATTACAGAAAAAGGATTGTTGACTAATAATATTGAATATTCTTTTGATGATTTAGTATTTGCTACAGGTTTTGATGCAATGACAGGTGCAGTTAATGCTATTGAGATTTTAAATGATGAAGATGTAATTTTAAAATCTAAATGGTCTAATGGTCCCAAAACATATTTAGGAATGATGGTATCCAATTTTCCGAATTTGTTTATGATAACTGGGCCTC